>CAYJHL010000047.1:0-11428 GCA_964369585.1 uncultured Treponemataceae bacterium
TTCCTTTACTATCTAAGTCCATAAAAGCTAAAACGTTGTCTTTGAACTCAATTACGTCATCTAAGCTGTCTTTAAAATCAGCTGCATTGTCTAAAGCTATACTTGCACTTGAACCTGCTTGAATACCAATTGATTTCCCGGCTAAGCCTTCAAGGCTTGTAATACCTGAATCTTTTCTAACAACAATAACTTGAGCATTATCAAGATATGGTTTTGTAAAGTTAAGCATTTCTTCTCTTTCAGGAGTCATGGTAAAGCCATTCCAAATACAGTCAATTTTTCCAGTATCTAGTTCTTGCTCTTTTGCAGCCCAATCAATAGGTTGTAACACTAATTCAACACCCATTCTTTTTGCAACTTCTTTTGCAAGATCAACATCATATCCAACAATATTGTTTTGGCTGTCTCTAAAACCCATTGGAGGGAAAGAGTCATCAAGCCCCATAATAAACTCACCCTTAGACATTACATCTTCGAGAGACGTATCCGCACCAGAATCCTTTGCCCCACCTGCAAAAGCAGTAACTGAAAGCAACACAACGAGTAATAAAGCAATGCATTTTTTCATTATAAAACCTCTTATTATGTATAAATATGCAATAATTATAGCAAAAACTGAATATTTAATAAAGCACTTTATAAAGATTGTTGTTACTTTTCTTAGAAACAGCAAGCTTTTTTTTCAATATACATAGAAAATTTTCTACAAATAAAACTACCGTCTAGCTTGAAAAACACGGCTATTAGTGATAAAATATAAACTAGATGAACTATGTTCTATTTTTTTCAAAGAGGGATAATACATGAGTGACGAATTAGCTCCCGAAATTTTGGCTTTACTCGAAAACAGCGCTAAAGATTTTTCATATGATGACGAAACAATGGATATGGTCGATGATACTGAAGCAACAGTAGATCCTTCGACACTAAAACCAACCGCCCCATACGCACCAGTAAACTTACTTATCAAACAATTTCAGCCAGTTGAACAGTTTATAGCAGAGACCCCACAGACCGAGGTCTTTGATGACAAAGAATATTATAAAAAAGCACTTTCTGGTGAAAACGACTCAGCAAACCGAGTACATACTGTGCTTTCCAAATACTTAAACTGCCAAGATCCAAAAGATAGAACAGTATTTAGACAACAGATGACAAACGCATACTGGGAACTATTACGTTCTGTTGCTCCAAAAATGACATCAAAAAGCGTACTCGCTGCAAAAAAAATGCTTATGCGCTATGCAGTAATTCTGCCTTCGCTTTTTACAATAGAAAACAAAGACACCTTTTCAAAAGCATTTTTAGAAAACACTTCTAATGAACCTATCTACTACTTGGATGAATGGTTTAGGGATATTGCTTTAGGAAGAATAGAGTTATCAGCAACAGATGAAGCACCAGCAAGCAGAAAACCAGCAGCAGGAAGCTCAGAAGAAACGAACAGACTTCTCCAGTTAAAAGCAAAAAGCTCAGCAAAACTCCAGACAGCAGAAAATTTCCTCACTATGAAAGAAAGTGAAAGGGCTATGCTTGAAGCTGAAATTCGATCTCGATTTGAAATACTAACAGACCATCCATACATACCTGGGGCACAACCCCATAAGCAACCTATGTCTGATGCACAAAAGAAAATGATTTCAGAGATTAACGAAAAGTTAAAGGCTCTTCTAAAGAATGATAAGGATCTTTCAAGTTATTTTAACGATTACCAAGAAGCAAAGGAAACCTGTGCAAATTTGGAACAAAAACTAGCAGTAACAGGTGAAACAACGCTCCAAGTAAGTGGCACAGATATAAATACAGAAATAGACACCGTCCACCAAATGGCAAAAATGACTGTAGGCCGACAAGGGAACCACTTCCCTATTTTCACGCGTGAATACTTCCACTGCCTTCCAAAAGAAACAGGTTTTAGAGAAAATGTAATAGACATAATGAGCTGGATAGAGTCAATAGACCCAACTGCATATTGTCGTGTTCACAAAAATGTTCAAAACAGAATTATTCCATTCGTAATTCTTATTCCAACATACGGTGAATATGGAATGTGTTGGGAACCTTTTAGTCGCTATAATAGAATTACTAGCCGCGCACGAATTGCAATACCAATGTACGCCAAAAACCTAAAAAATGCGCTCTTAATGGCAACAGCTGACCTTAGATGGCAAGTTGCAAAAGAGAAAGCTTCCTACTATTGGATGGAAGAAGGTATCACAGGGCAATATTACCAATGGTTCGTATCTCAAAAATTAAAAGGGGATATAAAGGACTACTTCATTAAAGATTATCTACTATGGATGACAAAAGAGGCAGATGGAGTTCAACGACTTGAAAAAGAAATTCGAGGTATTTTCTGGCGACACATGCCTTTCTCCCAAGAAATTAAAGAAAAACTAAGAACCCGAAGCTTAGTATATCAAGAATTATACCAAAGAGACTTGAATAGAGCGATGTCAGACGGTTATTAAGGGTATAAAAAAGGAACATATAAATGTACCATGAAAGAGCAGAACGTATCCGTGATGTACTACGATACGTTCGTCGATTCACTAATAAAACAATAGTAATACATATAGATGACTCAATCATAGATTCACCATACTTTTTGAGTCATATTAGTGACATTAGTCTTATACATGAAGCCGGTCTACACATAGTCATTGTCCCAGGTTCAAGAAAGAGAATTAACGAAGTTTTAGATGAAACAAAAATTTCATGGAAAATCCATGATGGTTTTAGAATTACCGATGAAAAAGCAATGCCACTTATTAAAATGGCAGCATTTGATACATCTAATAAAATAATGTCCAGTTTAGCCGGGGAGCATAAAACAGCCCTAATAGGAAACTGGGTAAAAGCCAGAGGAAAAGGTGTTATTGATGGAGTTGACTACGGAACGTGCGGTGAAATTGCAAACATAGAAGTTTCAGAACTAGATAAAATTTTACAGGGTGGCGGAATTCCTATTTTCCCTTGCATTGGTTGGAGTAGCGTAGGTAAACCATACAATATTTCTTCAGTTACATTAGCATCTGAAATTGCAATAGCCTTGCAAGCTGAAAAACTTTTTTACCTTGGAAATCATACGGCAGTTACTACTCCCACATTTTCAATACCAAAAAGCATTCAACCAGATGAAACAGGGGCAATCTCTGCAATGAATGTTGAAGAAGCCATTGCATTTGTTAAAGAGAATAACAAACTTCATTTAGCACTCGATACCATAAATCTCATAAAAGTTTGTGCCCACACTTGTGATAATGGAGTAACACGCTCTCATATTGTAGATGGTAGCTTAGATGGTGCAATGCTTACAGAGTTATTTTCCGATATTGGACAAGGCACTATGGTATATAAAAACACATATGGAGGAATACGATCTATGATCAATGATGATATTCCTTCAGTATTAAGCCTTATGCACCCATCTATTGAAAAAGGGATTCTTTTAGAACGTACTGAAAAAGAACTACAAGATGCCATTACTGACTATATAGTATATGAAATAGATGGAGGTATTAAAGCCTGCGCAGCCCTCCACTTCTATTCAGACAATGTGCTGCAAGGGGAAATTGCTGCAGTTGTTGTTGATGAAAATGTTTCAAGAGCAGGCATTGGCCCAAAGCTGATTACCTTTTTAATTGAAAAAGCAAAAAACAAAAAATGTGAAAGCGTCTTTATTCTAACAACGCAAACAGCAGACTGGTTTGAATCACTTGGTTTTAAAAGTGATTCTATTGAAACCCTTCCCAAAGAACGCAAGGAACTTTGGGATAAGAAAAAGGTTTCAAAATTGCTTCGATTAAAATACTAAAACAATGATGAAAAAAGCGCAGGAACAGCAATAAAGTTTCCTATTGCACCACCTAAGCTTGATAAAAAGAATACCAAAAGTACTCTTGAAATTCTATTTTTATAAATTCCTTTTATCGACGAAAAATCATCCACCAAAGTTTCCATATCTGCAACTTTAGGTTTTACAAGAGCTGCCTGCACAATACCAGTAAAAATTCCAACCGCAATAAAAGGATTAAGGGTTCCTAGCGGAGCGCCAACAAAGCCTGCAACAATTGTTAAAGGATGGCCAAATGCAACAAGAGCGCCGAGAGCAGCGAGGGAACCATTCCATAAAAGCCAGTTTAATAAAAGCTCAAGTGATGTTTGTGTTCCTCCCACAAAGAATCCAGCCACAATAAGTGCCACAATAAGAGCCGGGAAAATCCAACCTGCAATTTTTGTCCCTACTCCAGGTTTTGGAACAACATCTATAGCTGATGTATCTGATGTTTTTTCACCTTTATTAATTTGGTGCAAAAATGTTTCAACACCTTTTAAATGCCCCGCACCCAACACGGCAACAACGTTACTTCCTTTTGCTTCCCAAATTTTAGATGCTAGATATTGATCTCGCTCATCGATAAGAACTTCTTTTACAACAGGCAATTCTTTTGCAAGCTCTTGCATCATAGCGTCCATTTCATTTGATTGTTTTAAATTCTCAATTTGCTCTGCAGATATTTCTTCTTTTTCAAAAATAGTAGCAAAAAGAGTAGCCAAAAGTTTTAGTTTTCCCCAAAAAGTGTTTTTTGCCCAAGCACGGCGAAGAGTAGTTTGGATAGGACGGTCTACCATTGCTGTTGGAATGTTCATTTCCTTTGCTTTAGCAATCGCAGCTCTCATTTCATCCCCAGGTTTTACCCCCATATCAGATCCTATCTTTTTTTGAAAAGAAGATAGCACAAGATTAGCAATCATCATAAAGCCACGGCCTTCTTTTAAGACCTTTACAATATCTAGCTTTTTCCATGATTCTGGGTCTTGCATCGAAGCATATCTCTGATTATCTAACTCAATCGCCACACAATCCGGATTATTACTTTCAATAGATGAAATAGCATCTTGTATACTTTCTTGTGAAACATGAGCTGTTCCAAGCAAAATAATATTTCTATCTCCAAAATTTAAATGCATTTCATTTGCTTGCGACTGGTCTTGTGAAGTTTGTTCCATTTATTGTTCCTATCAGTATGTTATATTATTTTTTCTCATGTCTTCAACAGCCCACTCACAGAAGCGATATTCAAAAAACATGGGGGCTTTCATATCAAATACTTCTAAATAGTATTTATTTGCTAAATCATGTAACCCTTTTATTTCATAGAATACAGCCATATAAAAAAGCATTCTTCCTCTCGTGGTGCTACTATCATCATTAACAACTTTTTGGAGTACAGCATTATCCCCTAGCCCATCATAATACAACCTTAGCATAAGGTAGTCAAGAGATGTCCTCTCAACTCTTTTCATCGCCTCACGTAAGAACTCTTGATTTTCCATGCGCTTCCCTTCCATAAGGTATGTTGCTGAAATTAATAGTGCGTAGGATGTGCTATCAGGATTTGCGCCATACGCTTTCAAAAAGGCATTTCTTGAATCAGCCCACTGTTTGTCTTTCCAGTAAAGCATACCAATAGATTCATATGCAAAATAGTATTCTGGATTATATTTTACTACATTATTATAATCAGAAAGCGCTCCCGGATAATCTGCCATTTCGTCTCTTAGCCCACCTCTATAGGCATAGCCTAAAAAGTATGTAGGTTCGAGTTCGATCGCTTTTGTCCAAGCATTTTGAGCCTCTTCTTTTTTATTCATTTTACGATAGACATTCCCCAAATCTAACCAGTGAGAATAATAATCACTTTCAAACTCTATCGCTTTTTCCAATTGAGCTACCGCATCCTCATATTTTCCTCTTTCAGAACTCAATTTTGCAAGATATGACCAACCTAAGCTATTTTCGGGATCAACCTCAACAAGAGTATTTAAAGCTTGTTTTGCGGCGTCATCATTTCTCAAATACCAAGATGTTAAACCATGACCAAAAAGTGCAGCAGGGTTTTCTGGTTCTGCTTTTAAACCTTCAACAAAGTGCTTATTTGCTAAACGAAAGTTTTTTGCATTCATAAATGTATTTGCCATTTCCACATTTGCATCAACATTTGTAGGGTCTTTTTTTAGAATACTTTCAATTGCAGCTTTACTATCTTTTTCTTTCCCTTGAGATTTAAGGATTAGTGCTTGTAAAAATTCTAAATCTACATTATTAGGATTTTTATCAAGAAGTTCTTGCACTAAAGATTCTGCTTCTGAAATTTCTCCTGCAGATACAAGAAGTGAAGCGTGGAGATAATTTAAGTTTTCATCATTAGCATGTTCTTCGGGAATTTCATCAAAGAGCGAAAGAGCATCATCTATTGCCCCCGCATTTAATGCACTTTGTAATTTTGTTGCAAACGCTATGTCATAGGGCAAATCACTTTCTACAACAACCTCTGGCTCAGCAACAATTATTTCTGGTTCAGGAATTTCCACCACTGGTTCATCGATTACAGGAGAGGACGTATCAACAGTGGGGGGAGCTGTTTCACAAGCCATAAAAAGAGTTACTATACTAAAAAAAATAATAGTATGTATCTTGCCAGATAAAATTTTATTAGTCATTTTTTAATCCTTATATTTTTTACTATAATGCTATTAAGGTGTTGATTTTAAGCGTATAATTAGGTACACTTAGAATGATGACAAAGCACCTATTTCGTAAATTTTTTGGACTTACAGTCCTATATATTATTATTATTTTCGGCATTTTTGCAATTCAATTTAGGAAGGAAATGTCGATTTTTCAAAATTTTCAGTCATTAAACCTCCGATTATCAGCAAATGAGTCAGAAGTTGCCGATGAACCGACTACATTAAGCAATAATTTTAGAGTTTCTGGTAATGGACTTGTAATTTTGGCATCTGACTCAAACCCTATCATTCTCCAAGAAGAAAACGGAAACGAGGTTCCTCTTGTTTTAGAAAACTGGCAAGAAGATAGCGAAAACTCTTTTACTCTTCTCTTTTCTGAAGATGTTTCTCTGTCCTTTCACGCAGACGAAGCGGGATTTGCATTAACAACTCAAATACCTAACGATAGTGATACCCTTGTTATTCCATATGAAACAGAAAGTGCATACAACATTACAGATATATTAAAAAATAAAATAATCATTAAATCTAAAGACAAAGCATTTTCATTGCTCGCAGGAAATGTCACAACAAACACTATATCTTTTTCTGCAATGTCGAATACTATAGCTCAGATTTCTCCTTACGAGGAAACACAAGCCTTTGCCTTTAGCGCAATTGTCGGAATAGAGCAAGCAAGCACAAACGCCCTCAACGATGCCATCAATCAAGCAAAGGCTCATATTGTTCGACTATTTGAATCAGGCCAAGCTGATACAGCAAACGAAAAATTTGTGGCTGCCTACGTCGCAGAACTTGCATTACAAGGCCGATATACTGATGCAATTGCAAATGTACCAGATTCTTTTAAGAATGGTAACAATAGAACATATTTTACCGCACCATATTTCAATACACTTGTTGCAATGAATCAAACACTCTTACAACAAAATGAAAATATTTCTTTTTCTATGCAGTATTCTTTGGAACGAAGCATTCTTGATGTTTATGAACTTGATACATTTCCTTCTTTCCTCTTACAACAAAAAACAACTGACATTGAACCAATTTTGGCTCTCCCAGCACAAATGGAAAATTTTGCACCTTCAGCGCAGCAAGCTGCTGGTATTTTAGATGTATATGTTACCTTAGCTAAATATCTTCCATCACTTGCAGCATTGTTGTCTCCTGTTCTTGATACCTGTATAGATGTCCTGCAATCTGCAACAACATTAAATGGAACATTGCTTAATATAACATCCGATGAAGGCATGATTGACAAAATGTTTGCTGTTAAGGCAGGTTCAGTATTACAAAAGTATGGTAACATTGCCTCAAGATTAGAAGTGACCGCAGGAGGGACTATGCTTGTTGTCTCTGCACTCCAAAACATTTCAACACTCACCTCTGGCATCTTGGGGTACATGTATCCGTATATCATCAATGATAACCCATATTACCCACATGCAGATGTATTAGGATATAACAACGGTACCCCTATATGGATATGGAATATTATACCTGTAAAGGACTATACTGTTGATTCTTTGGGTACAATTACAATGCACTTTGATTTCCCAGTTACAGAAATATATCACAGTATTATAACCGGTATTGAGCCATTTGAAGACATTGAAATTTATGGATTAAACTATGCAACAGATGCAAGGTTCGAAACATACAACGCCCCAGGATATGTCTACCAAGATGAGAACAAGACATTGTTGCTACGCTATCGTCAACGAAGCGAAATAGAAGAAATGAAACTTGTTTATGCCACAACGCCCACAGAAGCGATTGAAAGTATCTCTACTTCTACAGATGAAGTAACAAGTCAGGCAGCGGGAACAAGTGAGCCTCTCTAATTTACTGATTTTCTTTTTGCTATTTGTAGTAGGCCTCATACTACTATATTTAGCATTTCAGTACTTTTTAAATTATTTTGCAGATAAGCCACCGCGATCAAAAAAATCTAAACAAACTGGGAGGGCAAAGAGCCCTTGCCCGTTATGTGGAACAATGCTTTACGGTGGTGAAAATGTAATTTCGCGGGTTTACAAAACGGGAAGTGCAAATGAACAACCGTGTACAATTCATGGTTGTCCCCATTGTTTTCCTGACATAGAACGAGGTTTAAAAAGAGAGTGCCCTGTGTGCCACAAAAATGTGCCAACAAAAGGCCATTTGACTGCATATATATTTACACGGTCTCAAGAAAAAAAACATGTGCATGTGACAGGCTGTACAGAATGTCACAAGAAAAAATAGCATTACAAAGCTGTTCTTCCGCGAAAACTTCTTGCTAAAGTAAGTTTATCAGCATATTCAAGATCCCCACCCACAGGTAGACCTGATGCCAACCGAGTAACCGTCACTGCATCCCCACAAGAGCTCGATAGCAATCGTTGAACATACAATGCAGTAGTGTCACCTTCGACAGTAGGATTAGTGGCAATAATAACTTCTGTAATACCGCCCATACTCACACGCTTTATAAGCTTTGCAATCGATAATTGATCGGGTCCAATACCTTCTAAAGGAGCTATAACACCCCCGAGCACATGAAAAAGGCCTCTAAACTCTCGAGAAGCCTCTATTGTTTCAACATCTTGCGCTTGCTCTACAACACAAATGAGGTTTCTTTCTCGCAAAGGATTTGAACAAATAGAGCAAGGGTCCATTTCGGTATAAGAGCCACACTCTGAACAAATTTTTATTTTCTCGTGCAGCGTAATAAGCTCTTGTGCAAACTGCTCTAAAAAGGTTTGATCTACTTTCAACAAGTGATGTGCCAACCTCAATGCTGACTTTTTTCCTATACCTGGCAGGCGTGAAAAACTATTTGCTAATTCGTCTAAAGCAGTCATATATTATATATTTAATCCTGGAATATTTAATCCGCCTAGCATTGGTCCCATTTTTTCTTTTATTGACTCTTGAATTCGAGACATTGCATCTCGTGATGCAGCCACTATCAAATCCTGTAACATTGTAATATCTCTTGGATCTACAGCAATAGGATCAAGTTCAATAGAAAGCATTTCCATCGAGCCATTCAAAGTTACTTTTACAATCCCACCACCAGAACTACCTGTTGCAGTTATATTTTTTAATTCACCTTGTACTTTACTTATTTCACCTTGAATATTGCCAAAATTTTTCATTAAATCTAACGGGTTTATATTCATGTATATTCTCCTAACAGTATCTTTACCTTAAGTATTTTGAGAAACCCCATTTGTGCTAGGGTTTAGCGCTACTTTATCCTGCACTGAAACAACTTCTCCACCAAATGCATCAACGACCATTTGAACATTTTCAGGAACTTCTGTGGAAGATTCGTCCTCTTTATGTTGTTCTTTTACATGGACGTGAATAACTACATTTTTTCCAAGAACCTTTGATATAACTTCTTTTAAGTATAAGTTTTCTGAAGTGAGCTGTTGTTGCAAAAACCCAGATGTAACATACATATGTACCGAAGTATCATCGAAAGACCATTCATCTGATTGATTAAGTGCTGAAGCTAAGAACATTTTAGTAGATCTCACTTCTTCAATGGTTACAGATTTAAGCTGCTCTCCATTTTCAATCAATGAAGGTGAAGAGACAGAAGGCTCATCTTCACTTGCATCATTGTTTTCTATTATTTCCTCTTCTGGGACAGTTGTTGCAATTTGTGATTCTCTACTTCGATTCTCAGGTTCAACGATAGATGAGTTCATAGAGTATCCATTTGAGTTTTCAATTCTATTTTGTATAGAAACACCTGAAGAAAAGAGTTTTTTTGCATTATCTACCGCTAGCTTTACTTCGTCATTTGATACCCAAGAGGATAACCAACAAAGCTTAGAAATTGCTAGCTCAAGCTCAAATCGTGGACTTAAAGAATACCGCACATCTCTATACAATTGTAAAAAAAGTGATAACGCTCTTTCCATTTGAACGGAAGACCATGCTTGTATAACAACTGATGAAAAACGTTGTTCTGATTGGCCTAAAAGAGACTCTTTTGTAATACCATTTTTAATAAATAGCAAACTACGTATATAATCTGAAGCATTGGAAATAAATTGCTCGATGGAAACACCAACTTGTAATACATCATCAATAAACTGTATTGCTTCGGCCGTTTTTCCTTCTATACAAAGTTCGCATAGCGCATTTAATCGTTCAACACCAACGAGGCCTAACTTGTCACGTATTTTTTCATAAGTGATATTGCCTTCGGAAAAAGCTGCAACTTGGTCAAAAAGTGTGTATGCATCTCTAAAACTTCCTGTTGATTCTCGTGCAATCCAAAACAGAGCCTCATCATCTGCTTGAATCCCCATTTCTTTTACCGTATCTGAAAGAAGAATTTTTATTTGTTCAACTGACCCAAGTCTAAAATGAAATTGCTGACATCTACTTTTTATTGTTGCGGGAACCTTATGTAGCTCCGTTGTGGCAAAAACAAAAATTACATATGGAGGTGGTTCTTCAATAGTTTTTAACAATGCATTAAAAGCATTAGTTGAAAGCATGTGCACTTCGTCTATAATGTATATTTTATACTTAAATGCATTTGGAGGAAAAAGAATTTCATCTTTAATTTGCCGAACATCATTTACGCTAGTATTTGAGGCTCCGTCAATTTCGATTACATCTAAACTTGAGCCACGTGATATTTCAATACATGCTTCACACTCACCACAGGGCACGCCATTGGTAGCATTTGTACAGTTTAAAACCTTTGCTAAGATTCTTGCAGTAGATGTTTTTCCGCAACCTCTTGGGCCTGAAAACAAATAAGCATGTGCAATTTTGCCCTCTGAAATTGAGTTTATGAGCGTAGCGGCAACAAAATCTTGCCCGACTAAGTCTTCAAATTTTTGTGGTCGTCTTCTGGACGCAGTAACTTCATATGCCA
>CAYJHL010000048.1:0-11372 GCA_964369585.1 uncultured Treponemataceae bacterium
AATATAGGAGATTATTGCAATTGCTTTTAACTATTGATATTGGAAACACACACATAGTAGTCGCACTATTTAATAAAAATGATATTGTTCAAGAATGGAGAATTCACTCAGATACAAAAAGAACATCTGATGAATATAGCACCATTTTACTTTCTTTTTTTAGAGATGCTGGGATCTCACAAAATTCAATCGAGTCTGCAATTGTGAGTTCGGTTGTACCTTTGTTACTTGGCCCATTTATTAGTTTAGCCGAAAATATAACTGGTAAAAAGCCATTTATTGTTAATTCAAGTATTTTTCATAAACTTCCCATAACCATACCTGAAAGCGCTATCCATGAAATAGGTTCTGATATTATTTGTAACGTGGTAGAGGCGTGGTCATCTTTAAAATCACCCGTTATAGTATTAGACTTTGGCACTGCACTCACCTTTACGGCTGTTTGTGCAACAGGAGAAGTACGCGGTGTTGCTATCGCTCCAGGTCTTGGAACAGCGGTAAACTCATTATTTAATAATACAGCACAACTACCATCAGTTCCGCTCAAAGCCCCTCAAGATTCACTTGGAACAAATACTATACATTCTATACAATCAGGTATTGTATTAGGTTATAAGGGCTTAGTTGAATCGTTAGTTTCAAGAATGTCTGAAGATTTAAGTAAAGATGCAGGCTGTGAATTAGATAGTATTAAAGTTGTCGCAACAGGTGGTCTTAACTCTGTACTAAAGCCAATTACAGATATTTTTCAAAATGTTGATAAACAACTAACTTTGAAAGGCCTGAATAGAATAGCACACATATTGGAAGACAATTAGAAGTACAATAACAGGAACATGAAAGGGAATTTATATTGCATTCATATACTACAGTATAGAGTATAGGAATGCAATAAAATTAATGTTAAAGATTTTCTTTTAAACATCGAATATAAGAAGGATCTGTTCCACAGCAACCGCCAATATATATGGTACCAAAATTTTTCGCCTTTAAGACTTCTTGTGAAAAAAATTGTTCATTAGTAGCACTTATAGCTTTTCCTGATTCATACTGAGGTAAACCTGCATTTGGTTTGAATATCAGTGGTTTATCAGTTGTTTTATAAAATTCTTCAATAATTTTTAATGAAATTGTTGGCTCTAAACTGCAATTCATCCCTATCGCATTAATATTTTTAATTTTTTCTAATCTTGTTATCATATCAGATACGGAATTACCCATCATTGTTTTTCCAATGGCCTCAAACGACATGGAACAAAAAATAGGTTTGTTATAGGTATCAGCAATAAGTGCACAAAGCTCTAACATATCAATATCCATAAATGTTTCAAAGAAAATGATGTCTGGATCTTCTGAGATGCCTGCACTTATTACTTCGTTATAAATATCATTTGCTTCTTCAATACTTACATCTCCATATGGCTCTAATAAGTCAGTAAGGGGTCCAATATCAAGAGCAACTTTGGCATTTGTACCTGCTGCGGCTTTCTTTGCTATTGCAACCCCAGCTTTAACAACGGCAGTAACATCATAATCACTATTTTTCATAGAAAGTCTATTTGCACCAAAAGTATTTGTACATATAATTTCAGAACCAGCTTGAATGTAATTTCGATGTAACGTTTCAACAATTTCAGTATTCTTAATATTATGTTTCCATACTGCATCGTTTTCACCTGTCATTTCCCATAAACAGGTTCCTATTGCACCATCTAACAAAGTAACCATATTTTTATATACACTCCTTTTATTTATAACTAAAATTTATTAACATTTTTTTTATTACGTACCAATACACCCTTTATTAGAGTTTTCCGCCAATTGAAAATCCCCAAAAAGGCTTTTGTGCAGTAATATCATAACCGCCATATCCAGATACTTGCATAGAAATAAGGCCTAAAACTGCAAGTGTTACATCTAATTCACCACCTGTACTTAAGCCATGTACATCCGTTTTATAGTAATCACAAAAAACTGACAATCCCAAGTCTTTTATTACAAGCACCTCAAAAAGAGAACCGATGGTATCAATTTCAAAGGTTAGGTTATTATTTGTCACAACAATATAATTATATCTACCGATTGTATCAGAACCGCGCAACCCATCATTTCTAAATAACGTAACATTATTAGAAAAATTGAAAGGAAATCGTGCCACAGTTTTTTGATGTATAGATAAAAATTGTAAAATTGGTACATTTAAATTACTTTTAATATCAAGTCCCATTGTCGTCCTTTCATCTACGAAAATGGAAGGTGTAAAGGTAATTACACTAGAATAAAAGTCTGCACCCAATCTTCCAAAAGAAGTAATAGAATTTATATCAAACCCATCTTTATGAGGGAAAGAACCTTCCCAAACAACAAATGGATTAAATCCATTTGTTCCATATTTTGTAATATCTGCACTAATTTTACCATAATAATAGACTTCAAAATTATTAATAAAACTGTCAATTTGAAATTCATCCCATAGTAAGTTTATGCGGTTTTGAAATAAAATTGTATCTAGAAAAGCCATGTTTAATTGTCCATCAAGGCCAACGCCCTTCCATGGATTCCAATATTCTCTAAGCTCTCCAGCTATATTTCTGTACTCGCCTCGTTGTGCAAGATAAAAATAATCACTATTATCGAGATAATAATCATCATCACTTCCGCTCAACATTTGAAACCCACCCGAAACATAGCCAACAAAATCTTTTTGATACAGCATATTTGTTTTTTTATACGCTAAAAGCGTTACTTCGTGTTTGGTTGAATATTGTTCACGCATAGTATCAAGAATTGTAAGCCTCTCATCCGTCCAAGTTGTTGCATTGTTAAATCCAGCTTCTTTAATTTCATCTATAACTGCTGCAGCTGAGTCCTCGCCTCTTTTTGCTATCTCATACGATTTATCAAAAGCCATATAAGATATATCTTCAACATTACAACGTATAAGAATGTTGTCAATAGTTTTTAATTCATTAATACCTTTTCGTGTTTTACCAAGATCTAACGCACGATTAATGACGGACAGAATATCCCGGTATTCATTTGATGAATTTGAAAAACTAGTGGAAGTTATAATCCTGTCTGTATATTCTGCGGCTGCTTGAACAGGCACCAAGTTCGTTGTTCCACCGTCAATTAATATCATGTCGTCAATTCGCACAGGAGGAAAACTCACTGGCATTGCAATTGTTGCAGATAAAACATCATAAAAATTGCCTTCCATAAATGAAACCGTTCTTCGGGACACTAAATCTTCTGCAAGTACAACAATTGGAATTTTAAGGTCTTTTATATCAATTTCACCTAAAATATTATACACTGCAGATAACATATTGTAATCATCTATTATGCCGCCATCGAGAGGGAAGCGCGCAGTAAAAAGGAAATCCATAGAGTAATCAGCTACCATTTTTTCAATTTGACTCGGAGAAAAACCTGCTGCATACAAAAGTGCGATCAAAGAGCCCATTGAATTTGCTACCAGAAAATCAGGATATATGCCCTCTTCTTCAAGCTTTTTTAATACGCCTATATGTGCAAATGCTCGAGCGGCTCCACCTGAAAGTACTAATCCTACCGGCAAGTCTTTTTGAGTTGAGTCAATTGGAATATAGCGAAAATCAGAACTCACATCATTTTCATTTTCTGTAAGCCCAATTCGCTCTAAGAAAAGCTCTTCTCCAAACTTTATCGTTTCATCTGTTAAAAAAATATCATTGTTAAACTCTGTATATAATTCTTGAGAGAATATTTGTTGAAACATAATAAAGAATAATAATACGAAGATTTTTTTTGGGGAAATGGTAAGCAATATGTTCGCTCCTAAAATTAATGTAACACTACACCATTTATAACCATAAAACGCTTAGGAGATTTTTGGAAATAAACTTCTCTTTAGTGTACAGTATTTACTACCTCATTGCAATAGACAAACCATACATATGAAATAGTAATGTTAGAGTAATAAAAAAAGGCATATTCTCTATAAGAAAATATGCCAGTGTGCAAAAGAGTTTACATAAATGAACTAAGTCATTAAATCACCAATTTTATGGCTTACAGTATCATAATCTGCTTCAATGTTATTTAGGCCATCTATTTCACCAGCAATCTTAAAGTCTTTAAATACTAAAATTCGCCTTGCAAGTGTAATCATTTCTGGCATATCAGAAGAAATTAATATTATTGATTTACCTTCTTCTTTTGCAAGTTTCCAAATCATTTCATGAATATGGCGTTTAGCACCAATATCTACACCTACACTAGGTTCATCAATAATTAATATATCGCAACCGGCTCCAAGCCATTTTCCAATTGAAGCTTTCTGTTGATTCCCACCAGAAAGTGTTTCTACAACGGTAGTAATACTCGGAGTTTTAATTTCCATTTTTTTAATCATGGAATCTGTCATAACTCGTGCCTTTTTCCAGTCAATCATCCTAGCTTTATTTGTAAACTTTTTTAAAGATGGCAGAGTAATATTTGTACCAACATCAAAAGGCAAAATTAAACCTTCTTCTTTTCTGTTTTCAGTTATGTAAGCAAGTTTATATTTATTCAAAGCATCTTGTACAGAGTTAATTTTAGCTTTTTCTCCATTTACAAATACTTCACCACAGTCTTTTTTATCGGCCCCTACAATAAGCCTTGCAAGTTCCGTTCTTCCAGCTCCCACAAGTCCATATAAGCCTAATATTTCCCCCTTTCTAAGCTGAATATTCATATTATTAAACTGTTCAGTTTTGCAAATACCTTTAACTTCCAAAACAACTTCGTCTTTTATATCAAGATGCCCAAAATGCTCTACATTTTCATCCCGACCAATCATCATTTTGATTATGTCATTTCTTGTTATTCCCTTGCAATCTTTTGTGCCAATGCTCTTTCCATCACGGAGAACTGAAACTCTGTCACTTATCTCTACCACTTCTTCAATTTTATGGGATACAAAAATAACACACCTGTTATCTTCTTTTAGTTTTTTTACAATTCGAAATAAATTATCAGCTTCGTACTTAGTTAAAGAAGAAGTTGGTTCATCCATCAAAATATACTGTGCATCCGTTGAAAGAGCCTTTGCAATTTGAATCAATTGCTTTTGAGCGGCAGTCATATGACCAATAGTATCTGTTGGCTTTACATTTAGTTCAACCATGTCAAGATATTTTTCTGCAAGTGAATTTATGGCCTTCCAGTTGATTATTCTAAGCTTGTTCGTGAATTTTTCAATCTTATCTAAAACAATGTTTTCTGCAACCGTACTTTCAGGAATAACCTGGATTTCTTGATGCACAATACTTATATCATAGTTAATTGAGTCCTTATAGCTTTTAATTGAAATTTTCTCATTATCGATATATATAGAGCCTAAATCTGGTTTATATATACCTGTAATTATCTTCATTAACGTTGATTTTCCCGCACCATTCTCACCCATTAATGCATGAACTTCACCTTTATTAAACTGCATTGATACATTATCAAGAGCTTTTACGCCTGGAAAAATCTTTGATACGTTTTTTACTTCTAACATCTATTGCCCCTTTGACTTTACTCGCCTGAATAAACACTTACGCCTATTCAACATTACTTTCTAAGTCACGATTTTTCAAAAATTCCCTGCGTTTTTTTACTTCTTTGAAAATTGTTGAGACTGTTGTTAATGATACTGCTATCAACAGGATTAATCCAAGATATGTTGATTCAAAGTAATAATTTGCTTGTACCATCGTTAAGCCGTTTCTTATCATTACTATTAAGAATGAACCTATAAATATTCCTACTGGATTAATTATTCCACCTTTTAAGCTAGTCCCACCAATAACCGCTACCGCAAATGAATATAGCATCCAATCTGCTCCTGTTGATGGCTGGCCTGAACCACCAATTGACATTGCACACATACCTGCAATACCTGCAAACAATCCACTTAGTGTATTTGCTAGAATGATTGAATTATTGGTATTAACTGCTGCCATTTTTGCTGCAGTTTCATTACCGCCTGTTGCAAGAAGCTTCCTACCTGCAACGAAATACGTAAAGAAAAACCACAAAATTAAAAGAGTTGCAATTGCCATAAAAACCATTAATGGTATGCCAAATAATTGAGTACGACCTATTGCGGTCACACTTTTTGGAAGATCCACATACGGAAACCCTTCTGAAATTCCGGTTACTAGTCCTCTGTATATAAAACTTGTTGCTAGAGTAACAATAAAAGCATTTAATCTAAGTTTAACAATTAAAATACCATTAATTAAACCAGCAAATAATGCTACTAGAATACCAACACTAAAAGCTGGCATAACTGCCCAACCAATGTTTTGCATTAAATGCCCTGAAATAACAATAGTTAATGCGCCAATATATCCAATTGACAAGTTCATTCCACCAACAATGATTACCATTGCTTGAGCAAGTGCAATAAACACATAGTGAGCAGCACTTCTACTTAATGTTGTTAAGTTAAATGGTGACAAAAAGTTTGGATTTACTATTGTAAAAGTTATAGCCAAAATTAATACTGCCGCCAGTACGGGCATTTCAGAACGATTCAACACCGACTTGAATCCATTTGATAACTGTTTATTTTTTATAGACATGTTATTTTCACTCATTTTTTCCCTTCTTTGTATAATAATCTAATTTATTTAGCATCTCTTACAGCTTTATACATTGCAAGAATGTTAGCCCCTGATACGTCAGGCATAATATTGTGTTCTTGATTGAAAATATAACCACCACCAGGTAACCAAGTATCAAGTACCTTTCTAGTATAATTATAAACCTCTTCTGGCGTTCCCATATTTAATATTGAACGAGTATTACATCCACCACCCCAAAAACAAATATCCTTTCCAAATTCTTTCTTTAATTTTTCAGGCTCCATATTTCTAGCTGTTGTTTGAATAGGATTTAAACAGTCAAACCCTGCCTCTATAATATCTGGTATAATATCATAAAGAGAACCACAGGAATGTAACATTGTTTTCATACTGCTATTTTTATGTACATAATCGGTCATAATTTTATGGCGAGGTTTAAACAAGTCTACATACTTTTCTCTTGAAAAGAAGGTTGCAGAATCTAGCCCTAAGTCATCACCAAATTTTAAAATATCAACTACATCACCTACCGAATCACATACTTTTTTTAAAGTTTGCATATGTCGTTCTAAAAGTTGCTCAAGCAATTCTTCTACTAGGTCAGGATCGGTATAGATATCCATTAAGAAATTATCCAATCTTCGTAAAAAAGTTCCCCACTCAAATAAGTTACAACCACAATCTATAAGAAGAGCTTTATCCGTGGTTTCTCGAAGTTCAATTGCCTTTGCACGAAGTTTTTCATAAAAATCTGCTTCGCTTGCATGATCCCAAGGGGCTTGTGGTAATTTTTTCCATAATACTTTTGACATGGCATTATCTAGACCACTATAATCACTTGGATAGTCATCAATATAAGGGAAACATGTTTGGTCAAAGAAGGTGGCCCCATTTGGCATCATTGCAAGCTTATCACCATCTTCATCATAATACTCATAGGCTTTATCAGTTTTTTTATAGTTAAACCAAGATGGCCATTCTGCCTGAGATCCATCTGCTAACGTTACTGGCTGCCAATCGTTATCGGTTTTGTTCCATGCAGAACCTATGTTAATAACATCAACGCCAAATCTGTCAATTATCTCGTCCTCAATAACTGCTAATTGCTGTACCACATCACAAACACGTGTATGGCCAGTAGTCATACCAATTTCTTTTTTTAGATTGTTATACGCTATAGCAGAGATACTAGATGATGGTGTTGCACCAATATCTAGAGGAACACGATCACACTCTACATGATTTATTGCATTTAATATTCTCTCTCTTGAAGTCATTTTTTTCTCCTATATAAAGTCATGAAAAAACTTCCATTTTTAAACATGGCTTTTTTCTTGCCGTTTACGCATTGCAAAAACGGATTATTCAGTTTGCAAATGCAAACTATAAATGAATGTTGAGACACTATTTGTGCCAATACATTCCTAGTTTTTATCTTCGTTATTTTTAATCTAGATGAAAAACTTCCTCTAGATCAGTCCATTTGTCACCTTGTTTTGCCCAAGGAACAACTTCTTGACAAGGGTCTGTTTTTTTCCACCATTCTTGTGTCAACGGATCTTCACCCATTTTAGCCATGTCTGACTCAAAATTATCTCCAACGTATTCAAGGTAACTAAATAAGTAATCACCACCATAAAATATTGAATAGTTCTCAATATTACAAGCTTTAATTTGTTTTACTACACCTTCCCATGGATTTGCATGAAGCATTTTATATTCTTCAAGCTTTTCAGGTTTAATTTTAATTACCCATCCGACCCTCTTCATATCTATTCCCCTTCAAAGATTTCTCTTATTTTTTTTTCAACTATTTTCGCTACAATTTTATGATTATCTACGTCTAAGTGAAGACCATCTTCCTCAGATGCAACAGCATAATCATCCATTGAAAGAAAATATATGCCATTGTTTAAGGCTATTTCTGCATACTTCTCCTTAAAATCTTTTGATTTTTCGTGTGCATTTTTTAAAATATCACCTAAAAAGGTTTGCTTTCTAACGAGTATAGGTGAAATTAATAATACTTTTGTTTTTTTCACATCGCCACGTTGTGTAAAGTTTAGTATATCCTTTACTAGACCATCCATACCTACCGCAATATCACTTACATTTACCGAAAACCGAGCTTTTAAATCATTAGTACCAAGCATTACAATGATTAAATCTAGCGGTGCATGAGTGTTCAAACATGTAAAAATATGCTTTCGTCCGCACTTATCAAGTTCTATATCATCTTCAAAATTTACTGTGCGGCCATTTAACCCTTCTTCAATGATATAGTACGCATCTTTTAAGTGACTTTGTAGTATTCCTGTCCAACGTTCGCTACGAGAATATCTACCTAAACCATCTGTTCTTTGACCGTATGTGTTGGAATCTCCAAAGCACATTATTGATTTTACATTTTTCATATCTGCAAGTCTTATTATAAATTAAATTATACATACTCTTTAATAAACCCTACCAAAAGGTAGGGTTTATTAAAAACATTTGTTGTTAAAGTTATTTCATTTCCAAATACTTAGTTTTTAGCTCACTAATAGCAGCATTTGTAACTGTTAAAAGATCTTCTGAATATGTTTCAAGCGTATCTTGAGTAATCCATGAAGAACCACCGTCAATTAAATAAGCACCTTCTCGTACAGTATATCCTTGTTTTAATAAATGAAGAGCTGCTGCTCCTACGTAACCATGTCCATAAGGATTATTAGCAAGTGATGCATCAATTATGCCATCAGCAACACCTTTTAAGATATCTGGCTGATCTTCTACCCCGATTGTAACAAATCTTTTACCATTAGGATATCGAGCATAGTAATCTGCCAAAACTTGAATTGTACCTTGTGTAGTGGTTGTACCTGTAATAACAATACCATCTATTTTTTCAGCATTAGCAGCAATAGCTGAACCTACCTTTTCAATTGCTTGATCAATATTAGCAATATCAGCAACTTCTTGAATCAATGTTACCCCAGGATTGTCTGCAATACAAGCTGCAACAGCTCTTTGTCGTTTTGCTGTATTAGGGTCAGATATAACTTCGAGTACATTTAGAATTCCACCTTCACCGCCCATTCTGTCAATAACTTCTTGAGTTACTGCGTATGCTGCAGCATAAACATCTTGTGCAACAACAAGCATTTCAGTTTGATTAGCGGTTTCAGCACCAAAACCTACAACAGCCATTCCATTGTCAATTAATTCGCTATATACACTTTCAGCCCCACCTGATGACGGATATGTAATAAAATATTCATAACCATCTGCAGCAAGTGCTCTCATTTTATCGTCTTGTGTAGTTTGTTCCCAGTCAGTACCGTATTCAATACGTATGTCTACTCCAGCTTCCTCAGCATAATCATTCACCCCTACCTCTACTGCATCTGCATACGGATGAGGAGCTGCAAAAAAGTATGCCATTTTACCACTTTCACGTGCACCACCAGCAAATACTAGCCCTGTACCAAGAGCTACCAACAATAACTTTGAAATAATTTTTTTCATGTTCCCGTCCTTTTAGTTTTTACAATTTTTTATGTAAAGTATCTTATAAAATATATGCCCAAATTGACCATCACGCCAGTGACAAAAATACTAAAAAATGGTAAATTTATGCTTAGATATATATTTTTGTTTTTATAATTGCAAAATATATGTCTTATACGTAATAAGCAACACTATATGCGAAATTTTCAAAATGATAAAAAGAAAAAAATTATTTTTTAATTTTTTTTTGGAGACAAAAATGCATGAAATTTATAATTTTAATATTTTCCCTAGTGATTTTATACTAAATCATTACATTGTTTCGAGATTTGACGAAGTAAAGAGTCTTCCCGATTGGAAGGTAGAAAGAGAAAACTATCGCTATTGTGTACTTCACTATATACTTGAAGGAACAGCGGAACTCATTATTAGACAGCAAAGTTACCACTTAAAAAAGGGAGATTTATTTATTTTAGGGCCAGGAATGGCACATAGTTATTCGTGTACTTCATCTGATGGCATTGAACTTTTATGGATAGAGTTTTTAGGAGCAAACAGTAGAGAAATTTTTCAAGACATTCAAAAGAAAAATTTGCATGTCTTGCACCCGCCACATAATAAAACTGTCGTACAATGTATGCGAGATATTTCAGATTATATTACAGAAAAAGTTGTGTTGGAAAATGACCAGCTTTACACGGTTTCGCATATGGTATACAAAATGATATGCACACTTATTATTGAAACAAACTCGGTAAACTCAGTTGAAGGCCAAATACCTCAAACATTGCGTAATGTTCTAGAACACATACATTTACATCTTTTTTCACCACTCGATATTGCTGATTTAGCAAAGCTTTCTCAAAGGAGTTATTCTGAGTTTTGTCGTTATTTTAAACGCTATATTGGATGCTCTCCTAAAAAATACGTGAATGCACAAAAAATTAATAAAGCTTGTGATATGCTTGAGGATGGGTACGAAATTGATGATATTGCCGAAAAACTGGACTTTTCAGATACATCATACTTTATCAAAGTGTTTAAACGGTTTAACGGTGTTACCCCTTATCAGTACAAATTGTATTTTAGGAAGGGTTTGGCAATGCACAAGTATTTAGATTTATAACCTATTTACTAGATAATAACAGTAAATTATTTACCAAAATTATACTTTTTTTACAAGTTTTGCTCTTAAATCTCCTTCATAATTAGTCATCACACGTCTTTTGCCCTTGACAAAAAATGTGAGGAAACATAAGATGTGTACACAATATTAAAAAT
>CAYJHL010000049.1:0-11299 GCA_964369585.1 uncultured Treponemataceae bacterium
AAAGAAGATAGCTAATTTCATATACATCTAGTGTTGTAGCTGAAGAAGGGTCGGCCTTCATGAGGTCTTTTTTTGTAATTATTCCAACTAAATTAGAATCATCATCTAAAACAGGAAATTTCTCAAGCCCTTCCTTTAGCATGAGCTCTCTCACGTCTGTCAATGTCATGTCAGGTGTAACAAAGACTGGGTTTCTTTTCATAATTGTTTCAATAATCATCTCAAACCTCTTTATTGTATGTTCGTAATAGCTACTTTCATACCTACATTTTAATTGTACACTGACAATCATCAGTTGTCAATATTTATTGTGGTAATATCTTTTAGCCACCCAAATATGCAGCTTTAACGCTATCATCACTCATCAGTATGGATGCTTTATCGCTTTTTATTACCATTCCTGTTTCTAGAACATATGCTCTTTGTGCTATAGCTAAGGCTTTAAATGCATTTTGTTCTACAAGTAAAATTGTTGTTCCTGTTTTATTAATTTCTACAATAATTGAAAATATTTCATCAACTAATATCGGTGCTAAACCCATTGATGGTTCATCAAGTAGAAGAAGGTTAGGCTTGGACATTATTGCTCTTCCCATTGCTAGCATTTGTTGCTCTCCGCCGGAAAGGGTTCCTCCGACTTGCTTAATTCGTTCTCGTAGTCTTGGGAATAAATCAAATACTTTTTCCATATCTGCTTTTATTCCAGCTTTATCTTTTCTCGTGTAAGCTCCCATTTCGAGATTTTCTCTTACACTCATATTTGCAAAAATTCGTCTTCCTTCTGGAACATGGATTAGTCCAGAGCGTACAATCTCATCGGGTGACGAGGTTGTAATATCCTTACCTTCAAAAGTTACTTCTCCAGATGTTTTTTTAGTAATATTTGAGATAGCGTGAAGAGTCGTTGTTTTCCCAGCCCCGTTTGAGCCAATGAGTGTAATTATTTCGCCTTGGTTAACTTCAAACGATATTCCTCGTAAAGCTTGAATAGCACCGTAGTGTACGGTTAAGTCTTTTACATTAAGCATCGATTACTGCCTCCTCTCCTAAATAAGCTTTAATAACATCAGGGTTCTTTTGTATATCGGCTGGTAGTCCCTCTGCTATAACTCGTCCATAGTCTAATACAATAAGCCTTTCACAAATTCCCATAACTAAGTGCATATCATGCTCAATAAGTAAAATTGTTACATCAAATTCTTTTCGCACAAAGGAAATAAGTTCCATAAGTTCTCTTGTTTCTTGTGGGTTCATTCCTGCTGCAGGTTCATCTAATAGTAGCAATGTTGGTTTTCCTGCAAGAGCACGACATATTTCCAGTTTGCGCTGTTCTCCGTATGGAAGGTTTTTTGCTAGTTCTTGCGCCTTATCGGGCATTTTAAAAAGTTCTAACAATTTTTCTACTCTTTCAGTCATTCTTTTTTCATCTTTTCTAAATTTTGGAGTTCTAAAAAGAACGTCAATAGGATTTACTTTTCTGTTTTTGTGAAGAGCAATACGAATATTGTCTGCAACTGTTAAATTATTAAAAAGTCGGATATTTTGAAAAGTTCTTGCTATGCCAATTTCATTAAGTTTATTTGGAGACATTTTCCCTGCCCTATATACACGCCCTTTTTCGCCCCAAAAAGATATTTCTCCTTCTGTTGGCTTGTAAACACCAGAAAGCATATTAAATACGGTTGTTTTTCCAGCACCATTGGGCCCTATAAGCCCAACAAGCTCTCCCTTATGTAGTTCGCATGTAAACTTATCAACTGCTCGTAATCCTCCAAATACTATAGAAATATTTGCTTGTAAAAGAAGTTTTTTATTGTCCATTAGAAATATCCTCCGTTGTTACAGAATGCTTTCTTGTTGTTTTTGTACGAATAAAGCAGAGTGTGCTATCCCATGCTCGAACAAATGAGAATTCTTTCATTCCTAATAACCCTTGAGGTCTAAAAAGCATTACTAAAATAAGTATAATTGGATATATAATTAATCTAAAATCTTGTAAAAATCGTAAAAACTCTTGTAAAAATGTTAGGGTAAAAGCTGCAATTACTGAACCTGTAATTGACCCCATTCCTCCAAGTACAACAAATATTAAATAGTCGATACTTCGGTTAAATGAGGCAAGGTCGGGTTTAATAAAAGCAAGGAATGGTGCGTACAAAGCCCCTCCAATTCCTGCAACAAATGAGGCTACAACAAAGCCAATCATTTTGTAGCGGAAAACACCAATGCCAGATGACGCTGCTGCAGTTTCATCTTCGCGGACTGCTAAAATTGCTCTACCATATGTTGAACGTAAAAAGTTTTGCAAAAGTATAATAAGGATAACAAGTGAAATAATTATTACATACCATGCAACATCAGCGTTGAGTGTCATGTTTACTGCTGCAGGATCTTCGAATCTTTTCCCGTTCGGTCCACCAGTAAGATCTTTGAAATTGACTAATAAAACACGAATGATTTCGCCAAATCCCAGTGTAACAATTGCAAGGTAATCGCCTTTTAGTTTTAGTGTTGGAAATCCAATAAAAAAACTAGTAATAGCAGTAAATAGCCCTGCAAGAATAATGCTTAAATACATTGGAATGCCAAGGTTTTGAGTAAAAATGATACAGCTATACGCACCAATTGCCATAAATCCAGCTTGTCCTAATGACAATTGTCCTGTAATCCCACAAATTATATTTACACTTATGGCCATAATTGTGTTAATAGCAGCAAGTGTTAATATTTGAGCAGTGTAGGCATCAATAATAAAGTTTTGTATGAGTATTCCAGGAATAAAAATTGCCGCAAGGGCACATATAGTTGGAATGAGCATATTTTTTAAAGTTTTATTCATGTTCTTATACCTTTTCTCGTATTTTTTTACCCATAATACCTGTTGGTTTTACAAGCAAGATAATTATGAGGAGTGAAAAAGAAATTGCATCCGCATATTGAGATGAGATGAATCCCTTTGTAAGTGTTTCACCTATTCCTAAAATATAGCCCCCAAGCATTGCTCCAGGTACAGATCCAATTCCCCCAAGAACTGCAGCAACAAATGCTTTTAAACCAGGCATTGTTCCCATTACAGGGTCAATCTGCGGGTATGCACTTGCATATAAAATCCCGCCCGCAGCAGCTAATACAGCACCGAGAGCAAAAGTGAATACAATAGTTCTATTTACAGAAATTCCCATTAAGCTGGCTGCGCTCATATCAAATGAAACGGCTCGCATTGCTTTTCCCGTTTTTGTGTGATTAATAATATGATTTAACACAAGCATCAGAATCGCTGAGAGCGCAATAACAATAAGTTGTATATTTGAAATAGATATTGGACCTAAGTCAATATTTGTAATTGCAATTGCAGGATACTGGCGAGGATTTGGCCCAATAAATGGTAAAATTCTCGCTCCGTTTTGTAAAATTAATGATACAGCAATTGCCGTAATGAGAGAGTTAAGTCTTGGTGCATTTCTGAGAGGTCTATATGCAAAACGCTCAATAATACTTGCTAATATAGCACACACAAGCATCGAAAATATAAATGCAATCATCATTGACATAGGGCTAGGACCCATGGTGCTCATGATAAAATATCCAGAATATGCGCCGACCATTAATATATCCCCGTGAGCAAAATTGATAAGTTTAACTATTCCGTATACCATCGTATAGCCGAGTGCAATTAATGCATAAATGCTTCCTAGCGAAATCCCGTTTAGTAGCTGTTGAAAAATAATACTTCCTGTTTCCACAAACGCTCCTTAGAAGTTATTGAGTTAATACTATGTATTGGTTTTCGTTATTATACAACATATATCTATTGTAGTAAATAACTTTTGTTTTGAAATAATATCATAATAGTGTAACATTTTGAAATGCCAATTGTTATATAATATGAGGAAAAAATTATGTCATTATCAAAAAAGGTATACACGCTTCTTCTTATTATTAGCTTTGCACTAGCTTTCTATTTTTCACTATCAGCAACAAACTCAAAAAAAGAACGACTTATGGATGTGTTATTACTACATGTAGAGCGAATTAGCAATCAAATGGAGAGGGCCGTTCATGTAACGAGTATATTAAAAGAGATAACGAAAACTTCACAAGGGTATTTAACTGAAAATGACTTTAACACACTGGCTCAAGCCGTAGGTGATGGTATTGATTATATTGCTATTCAATATATGCCAGAGGGGGTTGTGAAATATGCGTATCCACTTGCTGGAAATGAGGCAACAATTGGGCACAATGTTTTAATAGCAGAATCAACCGCAGTTGAATCTCAAATGGCAATTGAAAAAAATGAATATGTTGTGTCTGGCCCTTTTAAATTATTGCAGGGTATGAATGGACTTGCAATACGAAACCCACTTTATATAGATAATGGGGAAGGTTCAATTTTTTGGGGATTTATTACAATAGTTTTGCCAGTTCCTGCAGTTTTAAATGATACAGGTGTCTTTGAGCTTGAAAAATTAGGGTACCAATTTCAACTTATCGCACAATATAAAAATGAAGATATTCTTTTTTTTAAGACACCAGAGTTTAATGAAAAATTTGCTCAATCCATGCCCATAACAATTGGGAATACTCAGTGGATGTTTTATTTATACGTCAAAAATGATGCCCAAGATGTTCTAACACAGGGCGTGTTGTTATGGGCAGCTTTTGTATTATTTTCAACTTTTGTTTATTTTACTATGAAAAAAGTTGAGTATAAGCTTGAAAATGATCCTCTAACTGGAGCGTATAACCGGCGCGTTTTAGACGCGTATATAAAACCAAAAGATGTCGCTTCAGGAAAGAAATTCGTTTTATTGTATATAGACTTAAATGATTTTAAACCCGTGAACGATACCTATGGGCATGAAACGGGAGACCGCTTACTAATTGCGTATGTGAAGCGTCTACAAGCAAATATAAAAAGTGGTGGTGTGATTTTTAGAATAGGTGGGGATGAGTTTGTCATAATAGTTCCAGATACAGAACAAAAGAGTAACATACATGAAATGATTAAAAGGATAATAGCCTTTTCTAAAGAACGCTTTGTTATAAATGGGCATCAGGTGAATGTTTCGG
The DNA here is from genome assembly GCA_964369585.1 of uncultured Treponemataceae bacterium. Classification (GTDB taxonomy): domain Bacteria; phylum Spirochaetota; class Spirochaetia; order Treponematales; family Treponemataceae; genus CAYJFX01. The sequence goes on from CAYJHL010000049.1 coordinate 5,074, forward strand.
CCAGTATAGGACAAGCTCTATTTCCATCAGATGGACAAGATTTAAAAACCCTTTTGCAAATTGCCGATGAGCACATGTATGAAAACAAACAAGCTTACAAAAAAAACAGGGAACACGATTCTGATGGCACTAATGCTGAAAGGTAGTATGTATTGACAAGTTTACATATTCGGAGTATCCTATTAAAGGTAAAAAGTACTTTTCGGAGGAATAATGAAAGACAATGCACTTGGTGTAAAATATGCACATATGTTTGAAGACCTTACAAAACATGCTAAAGCTGCACATAAAATTGATGATACAAACGTGTACCAAGAATCAAATAAAGAAACACGAAAACTTATAGATGAAATGTTAAACGATGGTTTAATTGAAGGTTCTCATTTAGAGGGCTTGGAAAATTTTGAAGCATTTTACAATGCATTATTAGATGGAAAACGAGGTTTATTGCTCGTAGAGCATTTTAGTAACATGGACTTACCTGCCCTTTGTTATTTATTGGAACGCTGTGGAAAGCCTTTTGGAAAGGATTTATCAGAAAGAATAGTCGCAATGGCTGGGATGAAGTTAAATGAAGCAAATCCTATGGTAAAAGCTTGGGCAGAAGCATTTACTCGCATTGTAATTTACCCAAGTAGAAGTTTGGCATCAATTTCTGATCCTGAAGAACGTGCTTTGGAAGAGGCAAAAAGTAGAAAAATAAATACAGCTTCTATGCATGCACTAACGGAATGTCGCCGTAATGGGAAACCAATACTTGTGTTCCCTAGTGGTACTCGTTATAGACCAGGAAAGCCCGAAACAAGAAAGGGTTTAAGAGAAATTGATTCTTACTTAAGAATGTTTGATGTAATGCTTCTTGTTACCATAAATGGGAATTGTTTAAGAATTGATCCTGATAATGTTGAAAACATGCTTGCTGATTTAATGGTAGAAGATACTGTAATTATGACAGCAAGTCCACTTATTGACTGTAAAGAATATCGAAAAGATGCATTAGCACATATTGATGACTCTGTTGAAGATAAAAAAGTAGAAGTAGTTGGAAAAATCATGAAAGATTTGAAAGATCAGCATGATAGGCAACAGCCATTATATTTAGAGACGTATAAAAGAGTTACTGGAAAGGACTCGGATTATACGCTTTAGTAAACCAAAAAGGCCACTTGTATATAACAGGTGGCTTTTTCTTGTAGAGGATCTTGCATGAAAGTAATAATTTCTCCCGCCAAGAAGATTAAAAAAGAAGCAGAAATACTTTTCGAAATATCGCAGCCAGTGTTTTTAGAGGAAGCGAAAAAACTGGCATTGTATTGTAAGGAACTTTCACTTTCAAATCTCAAGCAGCTTCTTTGCTGTAATGATGAAATCGCAACGCTTAATTACGAGCGGTATCAAGCTATGGACTTTACGCATGCGATACATCATGCCTTACTTGCTTATGATGGGATTCAATATAAATACATGTCACCACTTATATTCGACAGTGATTGTTTCGAGTATGTTTCAAAACATTTGCGTATAATTTCTGGATTATACGGGCTATTGCATCCTCTTGATGGAATCCAAGCATACAGATTAGAAATGCAAGCAAAGCTAAAAACAGATTTTTGTAAAGATTTGTATGAATATTGGGGCCGTAAGATATATGATGAGCTTGTAAAAGAGGATAGCCTTATTGTTAATCTTGCATCAAAGGAATATAGTAGGGTTATAGAAAAGTACCTCACTGATGATGTGCATTTTGTTACATGCTCATTTTCTGAGGTTCAAAAAGAAACAGGAAAGCTTGTAGAAAAAGGGGTATACGTGAAAATGGCGCGAGGAGAAATGGTTCGCTATATGGCCGAAAACAATATTGTAACTATTGATGGCTTGAAAGGCTATTCTGCATTGGGTTTTACGTATAATCAATCTTATTCAACTGAAAAACTGCTCGTCTTTACGCGATAAATCTTTTTTTCATCTTGACCGTCTGCATTTAAACAGTATATAATTAAAGTGGAGATATATAATGAAACTTTTCGCCTGTGTCTGTGCTGTAATTTGCTCAGCTATGACAATAATTACTTGTTCACTCATTTCAGCATCCCCTGATGCAATTAGAGGAGATGACAAGTCGATTTCTCTTGTTTCTGATAAAAAAAATGTTTCATATTCTCTTCTTATTGATGAATTACAATTCCATGAAAACAAAGATATAAAAATACACCTCATACCTGTTTCAACATCGCAAGTAGCACGTATTGAGGCAATATATAGTGAAGATCTAGATGAGTATGGATTTGTTGCAAAAATTACTGATACAGCAATTATGCTTTCGATGGAAGCAGAGGCTCCGCATCCTATAAAAACATTTAATGTTGTTATCTATGCGCCTGTCAACCATATTGAAGCTAATGGTAGCGGGTATCGTCTTTTAGTAGATAATCCTATAAGTGAAAATTTTTCAATGTATCTAATTGGTGATGTTCAAACATCGGTATCGTTAGGGAATGTTAATCAATTTTTGCTTGCATCGGCAGGTTCTTCTCTAGTGGATATTACAGGTACCTCTAAATTGACAAACATTGCAATAAGTGGGAGTTCCTCTGTTCTAGCAGAATATCTTGTGTGTGATTATGCAAAGGTTCATATTTCTGGAACGGGGACAACAAAGGTATCAATTAACGACGAACTACATGCAATATTAAAAGGCTCTTCTCTGCTAGAATATTTAGGGAATCCTATTGTCTATAGAGATGCTATAGATAGCACATCAAGCATTCTTCAAGTGTCTGAAATAGTTTCTTCTGCTCTTAATTAAAGAATCACTTTCATTTTAATGCTTTGTATCCGACGATTTTTTTGTGATTGAACGGTATATATGATGTTTTCTTTTTTTATGCTTTCCCCATCTTCAGGAAGGTAGTCAAATGTTTCAAGTAACCATCCCCCAAAAGTATCAGAGTCTTCTGATGCAAGGTGCATTTTAAAAATTTTATTTACTTCATCAATTTCGATATCTCCAGGTATAATAAACTCTGTTGAACTAAGTATTGTAATTCTGTCTTCTGCGGGGCGCACCTTTTTGTCAAATCCATCAGTGATACGTCCAAATACGGCTTTAACAAGGTTATCCATAGTAATTATCCCTGAAAAGCTACCATGTTCATCAATAATAATAGCAAATGTTTGTTTCTCTGCCTTAAATACGTGGAGCATTGACAGGGCATCTTTTGTTTCGGGGATAAAAAGAGGTTTTTTTGCCACTTTTTTTACAGAAAAATCCTCTTTTGTTCCATTGTAGAATAAAAGATCCTTAAAATGAAGGATTCCTACAATTGTTTCTTTGTTATCTTCATAAACAGGAAGCCTTGAATATCCTGACTCTGATATAATTTCTAGCGCCTGATCATAATTTGCGTTTGCATCTATCATTTTTACGAGAGTGCGTGATTTTTCAATATCGTGGGCTCGAAGGTCTGAAAACTCAAACACTTTATGAAGCATATCTTTTTCACTCGATTCTAGAATCCCTTCTTGCCCTCCAAGGTCAAACAATGTTTTTAACTCATCTTCAGTTATTTGTTTTGATTGGGCAGAGGCAAATCCCTGTGATATTAGCTTTACTAAGTAAGTGAACTTTGAGAAAATAAATACAAGCGGAAAAAGTACTTTCTCTAAAATAGATAATGGTGTAGCAAAATGAGCTGCAACTTCTTCACTTCTATATGTTGCAATTGTTTTTGGTAAAATCTCACCAAACATAATTATTATTATGGTCATTGATAGTGTTGCAATCCCAGTACCAGAGTTACCTAAAATGCTTATTGCCAATGCTGTTGCTAAAGAAGATGCAAGGGAATTAACAAAGTTGTTCCCAATAAGAATTACGGTAAGTAAAATATCTGTCCTGTTTTTTAGTTTTGCAATCAGTTTTGCCTTTGGCTTTTTTTCTTTTTGCATTTGTCTGAGCCGGATTTTAGGTATGCATAAAAAAGCTGTTTCCGATGATGAGAAAAAGGCAGAAAGCCCTATTAGTAGGACAAGCGAAACAATCATAAATGGAACACTCATACGTCTTCCGCCTTTATAAGTACTTCACTTATTCTATTCCCTTCAAGTGATTGTACTGTAAAAGAAAAACCTTCATGATTTATGCTTGCGCCCTCTTGTGGGATACTATCTAAAATTTCCATAATAAAGCCAGCAATTGTTTCATGATATTCTGATTCAATTGTTATTTCAAATTGCTCTGCAATCTCTGTTAAACGCGTTTTTCCACTGACGAGCACTTCTGAGTCTGTCATTTTTACATGTATGTGTTCAACTGGAGCCTCATATTCATCCTCAACTACACCAAATATTTCTCTTGCTATATCTTCTTTTGTTACCAATCCAGATGTGCCAGAATATTCATCAAGGACAATTGCAACACTTTGTGTTTTTGCTCGAAATAGGTCTTGAATTGCAGTCATGTTTTTTGTTTCTGAGATATAGAGTACTTCTCTCATGCTTTTTTTAACAGAAAAAGAATCTTTGTCTGTAATATTTGATAGAACATCTTTTATATACAAAATACCTTTAACTTCATCTATGTCTTTTCCTAATACAGGAAAACGGGATAGGCGAGAAGTTCGTGCAAGTTCTATTACTTCATCATATGATGCATTTTCAGGAACAAATGTTATTTCTGTTCGTGGTGTCATAATATCTCTTGCTGCAAGGTCTGTAAACATAAAGACGCGATGTAACATGTGGCGTTCATTTTCGTCCAAAACACCTTCTTCTTCGCCAACTTCTATAAGCGTCTTAATTTCTTCTTCGGTAAATGAGGCTTGTTTCAAATTTGGATTAATCTGAAGTAGTTTTATGAGCATTTGAGAAAAAGCTGAAAAAATGAGAATAAGCGGGCGAAATAGAATAGAAAAAAAGGATAAAAAACGTGAGAGGGCAAAGGCAATTGATTCTGGATGCTGAGTGCCAAGTGTTTTAGGGGTAATTTCTCCAAAAATTAGTAAAAGGATTGTTGTTGCAAGAGTTGCATATCCAACCCCAGCTGAACCAAAAAAATCTAAGGCGATTGAAGTAAGTATTGCCGATAGTGCAATGTTTACAATGTTGTTTCCTACTAAGACTGTGTTTAAAAGCTTATCTCTATTGTCAAGAAGTTTTCCTGCTCTAAGCGCTCCTTTGTGCTTTTGATTACGCAAAAACCGAACACGTAATTTATTAACAGAAAAAAATGCACTTTCGGATGCAGAAAAGAGCATTGATAATAGTACGAGAATCCCTGCAATGACAAGAAGGGTTATTGTTTTAGAATCCATCTTTCTCCATGAAATTATATTTGTAATAGTATACGAACTTTTTTATTTTCTATCAAGCACTAAATTGTGAAAGCAATTATTTTATGTATGAAACTTTCTATAAAAAGAAAATACCTCTGTGTACCATGGTGCTAGAATGAAATCTTTTCCATTAAACTCTTCATGGTCCGCTTGTGGTACAACAACGAGCTTGCAAGAAGGAGTATTTTTTGCAAATGTGGCTTGCTCTTGCGGTAATACAGTTGCATCATGTTCTGCTTGCAATAACAATATTGGGGTTTTTATGCTTTTAGTATTATTCTTTTTTTGCAAGAATTTCATCGCTTTTAAACACTCGCATAGCCACATCATTGTACCACCCCACGTTTGGATTCTTTTATCATGATAGCGCAATTTATAAAAAAATGAATGACGGACAGTACTTGTTGACGTAAGTTTTTTTGCATTAAAAACAAGGTCGTCAAAAGGAAATTCTCTATGGGCAGGGTTTAATACGGTATTTCCTTTTATAAGGCGAACAAGATGCGTAATAGGGTAGCCTAGCCAAAGAGGTAGTCCCATTAGGTATACTTGCATCATGGGAGAGTTTAGTATTGCTGCAGTAAAATCTTCTGTGTGTTTCGTCAGGTATACAGCTCCAATGGCACCACCCATTGAGTGAGCAAATAAAAAGAGGTTTTTCCCGCTTGCTAAGGGTTTTGCAACGTTATCTACAACTCTTTTTGCATCCGTTACATACGTGTTAAAGTCTTCAATATGTACTTTTGATGGATTATCTTCTACCGATTTTTCTCTAGGGGAAAATCCGTGTCCCCTGTGGTCGAACCTGCAGATTGCATATCCCTGCTGTAGAGCGTAGTATGAAAACTCATCGTACTTTGCACAAAACTCACAAAACCCATGAAAGATAACTA
>CAYJHL010000050.1:0-11222 GCA_964369585.1 uncultured Treponemataceae bacterium
CTATACAATTAAGGCTGCCACACGAAAGTGTGTGTAGCCTTTTTTTTGCCCTCTTCACCATTATAAATTACGAATTTATTTTCCACCAAGATTGGCCATTTTTAAACCACAGATTAAAGGATTACGCAGATTTCTACTTATTGCATTTTGAACGACACTCACCTTTACCACAAATACTCTAAAAATAAAAATATTTATATTTTTGGCATGTTGAAGTCTATATATTTATAAAAAAATTTTATAGCTTTTTCCAATAGAAATCCTATAAATCTGTGTAATCTGTGGTTAAGATCCTTCGACTTCGCGCAAGCAATGACAAAAGGGATCTACCCGCCACAATTATTAATTATCCTATACACTTTGCTTCTTTCATCTTTTCCTATATACTCAATAATTCCCATCTTATTGAATGTCCAAATCATTTTATATGCTTGTTGTTTTGAAATTGTTTCATTTTTTGCTGATTTTAGAATGTCTGAAACTGTAAAATTTTCTCCTAAGTTTTTCGGTAATAGGGCTAGGTAATCTTCTTTAGTTTTGAATACATGCGTATTAAACACCTCGTCTAGTGTTGTGTCGTAAGAAACCCAGTCTTTTAGAAAACGCCTTTTTTTATTCGCAGATTGTACTTTGTTTTGTGTTTTTATTCTTTCTTTTGTAATGTTTACTTCTATAACTTTTAGAGTGAAGTTAGAATGTAGTAGTATTGGGAAGCATCCCATAATTTCATCAAATATGTGGTATATATTTTTTTTATTTGGTGACTTCCGTCTTGAAAGAGGTTTTTCCTCTAGTTTGCCATCTTCATAATATTCTATAAAGGTGTTTAGCGGAAGAGGGTACACCAAAGTTAGATAATGCTTTTGTAATAAGCATGCTATTTTACCTGTAAGGTTACCAAGATTTTTTGTTTGAACCTCTATTAAGGATAAGTCTCTTCCTTGTACATCACAAATATAATCATCAATTTCAACCTCGGTTTTTCCAAATACCTCAGCACAGCACATATTTTTGAGCATTTTATGAAGACTTGATTCGTTATACGTGTTTATCATTTGTATACTATACATTTGTTTCCTAAAAAAGTAAAGACTTTTCACTTTATGAATTTTTTTTGAATTTTGGCATTGACAAGACGAATTTTTCGAGTAAAATGTAAATAAGTGGGAAAAAATGGGTTATTGTGGAGAAAAGTGGCATGGAATTGCTTACCGGTGCATATTATAATACGCTTGATGAAAAGGGAAGGTTTTCTTTCCCCGCTAAGCTACGTGCCATGCTCGATCAACCATCACTCATGATTACGCAGGGGATAGACGGTTGTCTTTGGTTGTATACTCATGATGAATGGAAGAATTTCTCCACAAAACTCATGGAACAAGCTTCACCTTTTAATACAGATTCAAGGCTTGTTCTTAGAAGGTTAATAGGTCCTGCTCAAGATGTAGAGTTTGATAAAAGCGGAAGATTGTCTATACCTCAATCGTTACGTGACTATGCAGGACTCTCTAAAGAGTGTGTCATTATGGGGGTAAACAAGTACATGGAATTATGGGATGTTAAACGCTATGATGATTACATTGCCGAAACTGAAATGTCATTCCGAAAAGCTGCAGAAGGCTTAAGCGGAATATATTTATAAAAGTGTTCGTCTATGAAAATTGAACGAACAAAAAAAGTGCCGTTTGGCGAAAATGACATTGTGCATACACCAGTGTTACTTTCACAAACGCTTGAATATCTTAAACCTGATAATAATGATGATAATATCTTACTGATAGATTCAACATTGGGAGAAGGGGGGCATTCAAATGCGTTTTTGCAAAGCTTTCCAAATATGCACATTATGGGCTTAGATGCTGATGCAAGTATCCAAAAAAAGGCAAAAAAACGCCTTGAGTGTTTTGGAAGCAGAATGCAGTTTTTTAATGGGTGGTTTAATGACTTTTATGCAAACTATCCAAGTGATTTAGCGAAACCTGATAGAATTTTGTTTGATCTAGGTATTTCGGTTTTTCACTACGAATGTTCTAACAGGGGTTTTTCATTCAGAGCTGATGAGCTCTTAGATATGCGCTTAGATAGTGGAAATTTTGCTAATAGCGAATATTTTAAAGGTACCTATACTGGTATGAGCGCTAGTGAGCTAGTGAACACTGTTAAAGAACAGGAATTAGCAAATATTATTTTTCAGTATGCTGAAGAACGATATAGCAGAAGAATTGCTAAGGCAATAGTTGAAAAAAGAAAGCTATCAACTATTCAAACAGCAAAAGACTTAGCAGACTGTATATATAGCGCTGTTCCTGCAGAGTATAGACATGGTGCTATTCATCCTGCAACAAAAACATTTCAAGCAATTAGAATTGCTGTGAATGGGGAATTAGAGCGAGTTGAAGCTGTTCTTATTGATGCCTTTAATGTATTAAAGGTTGGGGGAAAACTGGGAGTGATAACGTTTCATTCTCTAGAAGATCGGATAGTGAAAAAATATTTTCAATATCTCGGGAAATACTGTACTTGCCCTCCAGAACAGCCGATATGTATATGTGGGGGAAAACCTAAGGCGAAGGTTATTACAAGGAAGCCTGTAGGCCCTACAAATGATGAAATAAAAATAAACGCACCGTCTAGAAGTGCAAAACTGAGAGTGATTGAAAAACTGTAGGAAGGGGAGGTAAAGATGAAAACTGAAAAACCATATGTAAAATCTTTTTTAATGATACTCATGGCTATATGCATTCCAACTTTTTTGGTTGTTGAGGCAGTTCAGTCTAATAGATATACCCGCCTAGAAAGCGAAATAAAAGCATTAGAGCGTACGCAGAATAATGCGATAGAAAGTAATAAACATTTAATTTCGGAACTTGGTTTATTATCGAGTTCTGCAAGAATTGAAAAAATAGCAACAGAAGAGCTGGGGATGCATCAAGCAACAAGCGATGAAATAGTTCGCGTAGAAATGGTTCAAGGGAAGTAGGGAAAGAGTGGGAGAAAAGGTATTACTTACAGTACAGGAATTACTCAAAGCAACTAATGGCTATATGTATGATGATTCTATCACCTGCAATGGCTTTACTTCCGTTGCAACAGATAGTAGAAATGTTTGTACTGGATCATTATTTATCCCTCTAATTGGCGAAAATCAAGATGGTCATAATTATGTTGAAAGTGCTTGTAATAACGGCGCATCAATTATTATGGTTCAAGACACCTCAACTACACAGTTTGAGTCAGTGTACAAGAAAATTGCAAAAACAGTAACAATTATTATTGTTACAAACACCTTAAAAGCACTACAAGATGCTGCAAAGTACTATGTTAGTACCTTCCCATCATTAAAAAAAATAGCAGTTACAGGATCAAATGGGAAAACTACTGCAAAAGAATGTATTGGTTCTGTACTATCTGAAAAATATAACGTAATTATGAACGTTGGAAATTTAAACTCAGAAACGGGACTTCCTTTGTCAATGTTTACTATTACAAAAGATCATGAAATTGGTTTGTTTGAAATGGGTATGAACAGAAGAGGTGAGATAAAAGAATTAAGCGATGTTTTTTTTCCTGACATTGCGTTAATTACAAACATTGGAACTGCCCATATTGGTATTCTCGGCACAAAAGATGCAATAGCTGAGGAAAAAAAACAAATTTTTGCAAATTTTATTTCAGATTCTGTTGGGTTTATTTTTGAAGACGATACATATGTTGACTTCTTAAAAGAAGGAGTACAAGGTTGTCTTACTACTTATGGCAGAAAGTCTACAAACGGAATATCGAATATATTATCAAATGGTATACATGGAACTATTATTCAATACCACGATACAGAAATACACTTTCCTCTCATTGGTGAGCACAATGCGAATAATGCTCTTGCGGCAATATGTATTGCTCAATATTTAGGATTAAATGAAACTGAAATAAAAGATGGATTAGAAAAAGTTAAACCTCTTTTTGGACGAAGTCAGATATTGCAAGGTAAACCAACAATAATACAAGATTGTTATAATGGTAGTTTTGAATCAATGAATGCTTCACTCGATTTTTTTCTAAATTTGGAATGGAATGGGAAAAAAATTGCAATACTCGGCGATATGCTTGAGTTAGGTACAAAGAGCTACGAGATTCATTCAAAAATTTTAGAACGTGTTATGCAAAGTAGTATTGAGTGTATTTTTTTGATTGGTGAAAGCTTTTCTAACTCGTACACCTCTATTACCAATAAAGACTCCAAAAAAGTATTTTATACAGACAAATTTGACGATGATAGTATAACTGCAATATGTAACAACATAAAAACTTCCATCGATTCTGCAGACTTAGTGTTATGTAAAGGATCTCGAGGCATAAAGCTTGAGAGAGTAGTGTCAATAATTCAAGATAAATTTAAAACAATGGAGGCCGTATAATGAAAAACGAATCAGTTTTAGCACAGCGTCCTATGCAAACAAAGAAAATAGATAATACATTGTTGTTGTCGATTATTATGCTTCTTGGGTTAGGGTTGGTAACACTTTACGTATCTTCTTCAAGTTATGCGTATAGAATGTTTGCTGATGATTTGTATTTTATTAAGCGCCAACTCATATACATTTGTATTAGCAGTCTGTTTGCCGTTTTAGCAGCATGGATAAATTTAGACTATGTTCGAAAAATGCTTCCTTATATTGTTATTGGAACTTTTATACTATGTATAATTCCATTTTTTCCTGTTATTGGTATTGAAAGAAATGGAGCTAGTAGATGGATAGCGCTTCCTGGTGGATTAACGTTTCAACCTTCAGAAATTGCAAAAATGTCGTTAGTACTATTTTTAGCAAATTTACTGGATAAAAAACATGATCGACTAAACGATGCTATGGCAACGGTTCTTCCTTGTGCCATTGGAATATTTGCCTACGTAATTGTTGTCTTTTTGCAAAATGACTTTTCTACAGCTGTATTCCTATTAATAACTGGTTTTGCAATATTATTTGTAGCTGGAATAAAGTTGTATTGGTTTGCAATTTTTGCAATTTTTGCCTTACCAGCCAGCTTTTTGTTTGTATTTACAAAAGAATATAGGGTGAATAGACTTATTGCCTTTTTACGCCCTGATTATGATAAAAACGGTGTTAATTATCAAGTAAGTATGTCAAAAAAAGCAATTAGCGATGGTGGCATTCTTGGTAATGGGATGACCGGTGTTGATAAAGTTCAAGGTATCCCTGAAGTTCAAGCTGACTTTGTGTTTGCTGGTTGGGCAGAAGGCATGGGATTCCTTGGAGTTTTATTATATATGGTGATTTTAGGTTTTTTTGCGTGGAAAGCATTTCAAATTGCATTTCAATGTAAAGAACGATATAGAAGTATTATTGCATTTGGTAGTGCTTTAATCATTGTAGTACAATCTGGAATGAACTGTGCAGTTGTTTCAGGAGCTTTTCCTGCAACTGGTATTCCGCTTCCGTTTTTTTCAGCTGGTGGGTCATCAATGTTTTTAACACTGTGCTTATGTGGTTTATTGATTAATGTTTCAAGATATGAGAAGGATATTGAGGTAGGTAGTTATGAATAATGAAAGTATTTTAAATGATATAAGCAGTTATATCCCAGAAAGTTCAACAGTAAACAAAAAAGAACAAAAACGAGGTATGCGCAAAATTTTAACAATACTTGTAGGAACACTTGCTCTCGTATTGGCAATTGAAGCAGTTGCATTTTTTGTGATAATCCCTAATACACAAGCATGTACTGTATCTTTTTCAGGCTTGCAAACATTGGACGCAGAAGACTTAGGAGTAAACTTAGCGCAAGTTTGTGGTACGAATTGGCTTCATTTTGATACATCAATGGCTGCTAGTCGCTTACTAACGTATAGTGCTGTTGAAAGTGTATCTGTGCAAAAAAGCTTTCCAAATAAAATTATCATTGATGTGACAGAGCGTACACCTGTAGCATTAACACTTGCAACAGTTGGTTCAAAAACTATACCAGCACTCATTGATGAAAATGGTGTTGTCTTTGCTCAAGCAAAAAACGGTGTTTCAGAGTCATTACCTTTAATTACAGGTCTAAATATTGATACATTTTTTGAAGGCATGCGACTTGATAGTAAATTTTCACCTCTTTTAAAACAAGTGTCAGAAATACAAAAATCAAATGCTAATTATTTTCAAGTTATATCAGAAATCTTAATTTCACCAAAAGAATATGACAATTATGAGCTTGTAATTTATCCAGTTCATACTAAAACTCGTGTATTGGTTGATAGAAATTTTACGGAAGATGCTCTAAAATATATGATGGTTGCACTTGATGTAGTAAAAAGTGTGAGTCCTTCTGTTACTGAATTAGACTTGCGCTACGGCACCGTTTCGTATAAAATGGGATTATAGAAGGTCTTTGGGAGGATAGGTTTTGAGTGAAATAATAGTTGGACTTGATATAGGTACGAGCTTTGTTCGCGCTGTAATCGGTGAAATTACAGAAGATAATTCATTATTGATTACGGGTATAGGTAGCGCAGCTTCTACAGGGTTACGACACGGACAAATAGCTAACATTGAATCTACTATGCAATCAATTAAAACAGCAATAGAAGCTGCAGAAATGATGGCTGGACAAGAAGTTACCTATTGTGTAACTTCAATAGGCGGGGGGCAAATTGAAAGCCTTATTTCAAAAGGTTTTGTTGCCGTAACTACAAAACATGGTGGAAATAGAGAAATTAATTCAGATGACGTTTCCCGTGTAATTGAAGCTTCTAAAGCAGTAAATATTCCCCTTGATAGACACATATTGCACGTTGTACCTCGTTTTTATATGATTGATGGACATAGTGGAGTAAAAGATCCTCTTAACATGCTTGGTATCCGATTAGAGTCTGAAGTATGTATTATTACGGCCTCAAGGACATTAACAACAAATATATTACATTGTATTGATAGAGCTAGCTATAAAGCAGATGGAATTTTCTTAAAAACTCTTGCATCCTCCCAAGCTGTTGTAAGCGAAGAAGAAAAAGAACTAGGTTCAATTGTTATTGACCTAGGCGGTGGTACAACTGATGTTCTTATATTAGCTGAAGGCACACCATTGCATGCAATTTCTATTCCAATTGGTGGAAGTACTGTAACTGATGATATTTCAATTATGAGAGGAATATCTTTTGAAAGCGCAGAAAAAATTAAAAAGACATCAGGATGCTGTTGGGAAGGCTTGGTGAGTGAAGATGAAGATGTGATTATTGCAGGCATAGGGGGAAACCCTCCTCAAAAAATCTCACGCATGGAAATTTGCCAAATAATTCAGCCTCGCATTGAAGAAATATTTACCTTAATTCGAAAAAAACTACCGCAGCAAGTTAAGAGTAAACGATTAAGCGGATCTGTTATTCTTGCAGGCGGTGGGGCGCTTTTGCCAGGTATAGTAGAATTAGCAATTAAAGAGTTTAAGACTACGAATGTTCGAATAGCACAACCTGGAAATTATGGTGGCCCTGTTGAAACGTATCGCAGTCCAGATTTTGCAACAGCAATAGGTTTATTAGTTGCAAATATTGATAAGGCAAAAGCTGGAAAAATTGAACACGAAACAAAAGAACGGAAAAGCGGGAATGGCTTTTTCCAAAAAATTGCTGCATGGTTTAGAGAGTTTTTCTAAATAAATAAAAAAAACTGATTTTTTTTGCTAAAATGTATTGAAAAAACAACCAATCTGGTATACAGTGTAAGTTACGGGAATATTAAGTAAATTTCGTTTTTTTACATTATTAAAAAGATTTTTCAATTTACAAAAAATAAATCGTGGGGTGGGAAAACATGATGGATTTTTCAATTACAAATGAAGATACCAAGGCTAATTTAAATTTAGTTCAAGATGGCTCTATTGCTAGTCCAACAGTTATTAAGGTAATTGGTGTTGGCGGTGGTGGGTCTAATGCCGTTAATAGAATGATTGAAACAGGCATACAAAATGTTGAATTTATTGTAGCCAATACAGATTTGCAAGCTCTTTCAGCATCAAAAGCTCCTAATAAAATTGGCCTCGGTTCAAAGCGAACTGGCGGGCTAGGTGCCGGTGGTAAACCTGAGGTTGGAGAAGAAGCTGCAAAAGAAGATATAGATGCAATTGCTGATTATTTAAACGGTGCAAATATGGTATTTGTTACTGCCGGTATGGGTGGTGGAACAGGTACTGGAGCTGCCCCTGTAATTGCAAAAGTTGCTAAAGACCAAGGTGCTTTAACTGTAGGTGTTGTAACTAAACCATTCTTATTTGAAGGCAATCATAAAATGTCTTTGGCAGAGGAAGGTATTCGAAAACTTCACGCCGAAGTTGATACGCTAATTGTTATCCCAAATCAAAACTTATTGTCAATTGTAGATAAAAAAACTCCTGTAAAAGAAGCTTATTTAGTAGCAGATGATGTACTGCGAAAAGGTGTTCAGGGTATTTCTGACTTAATTACAAATCATGCTGATGTCAATATTGACTTTGCTGATGTTAAAACAACAATGGAAGGTAAGGGAGATGCTATTCTTGGTGTTGGAACTGGTTCTGGCGAAAATAGAGCGCTTGATGCAGCCACAGCAGCAATAAATAATCCTTTATTAGAAGATTGTCACATTGATGGAGCAAAGAATATTCTTGTGTATATTGTATGTGGTGAATCACTTTCTATTTTTGAAACCAATGACATTGTAAACACAATTAAAGATACTGCAGATCCTAATGTTCGACTTATTTACGGACAGGCCATTGATTCTCGATTGGGAGAAGATGTAACTGTTACTGTAATTGCTACAGAATTCCCACAAGACGATCGTTCTGTTTCTGAAGAAGAAATTTTACATCCAGATTCAACAAGAGCTGAAGAAACTGATGGGAATTTTATGTCAATTAAACAGTGGGAACATATAGGGAAAGGTTCTAAACCTACCTTATCTTCTTCAATGTCCGAAAATAAGGTACCTTCACAGTTTACTGGATTTTCGCGGTCAACAGAAAAAAAGGAAGAAACAGAAGAAAAGCCTGTTTCAACAAAACCATCTTTTTTTGATGACAGTCTCTTTAAAAATAAAAGTGGCTTAGAGGTACCAGCTTGTGTCCGAAGTAATCGCATAAATTTGGATTCTGATTAATACATGAACAAAGTGGCTCCATCGAAACAAGCCATTCTTTCACAATATATTGATGACCTTGTTCTTGTAGAAAGGAAGGGTCATTTAAGTGCTGAAACCTATGGCTTTGCAATAAAGAGCTTTTTGGATTGGTGTACTAAAAATAATCTTTTTTATCCTGATCTAGCAGTACAAGATTTGATGCATTACCTTGTTTGGCGAAAAACAGGTTGTGTAGAACATGCTGCATTAGATGAACAAACAATTGCAAAAGATATATCTTCTCTGCGTTCATTTGGAACATTTTTAGTACGCGAAGGTTACTGGAAAGAAAACATAGCATTGCTACTACAGCGTCCTAGAGCTAAAAGATCTCTACCTCGCGTTTTGAGTGTTGAACAAGTTGACTCGCTTTTAGATACCATAGATACAAGCACGCCTCTTGGTTTACGCGATAGAGCGCTTTTTGAACTTGTGTACTCATCAGGACTTAGAATTAGTGAAGTTTGCTCAATACTTGTGCAAAATGTCCATATTGAAGAGCGCTTACTGTGGGTACGGGGTAAAGGTGACAAAGAAAGAGTTGTTCCTTTTGGTGATATAGCAGCATTACATATACAAAACTGGCTCGATGAAGGAAGGTACAAGCTTGTAGGTTCTAAAATTGTTGCAGAGCTTTTTGTAAACTATCAAGGTAAACCCATTTCCAGAAAAGGTGTTTGGAAAAGGTTTCAAGAACTTGAAAAAATGACTGGCATTACTGCAAAGGTTCACACGTTGCGCCATTCGTTTGCTACACACCTTTTGCATGGCGGAGCAGACTTGCGAAGTGTTCAAGAGCTTTTAGGGCATGCAGATTTATCTACAACTCAAATTTACACCCATATTGACAACGAAACTCTACACGATTACCATAAAGAATTTTTCCCAAAACGCCCATAATTTTTTGCTACAATGTGCCAAATGGCACATGAGAATGTAGAATTTTTGCTATATAATTCGTAATAGTATGCTTTTTTTATGACATAATAGCATATCTTTATAGCAGAGGAATAATAGGCAGGGGAAAATGAAAAGCAAGGTAATAGCATTATTTATTGTAACTATAGGGTTGATAGTAAATACTTCATGTAATTTATTATGGCAAGTTGATAATACGGTGGACATAGAATTTACACTTAGCAAGGAAGCTTTATTACAGGCAAAGACAGCATCAGCATTGCGTACTATTGGCGGTGATGATTCGTCAGAAAATAGGAGAGATGAAGCCACTATAAGTTTGCATTATGAAACTAACGATAAGCTTATAGCTGCAAATCAAGTTTTTTTAGTTGATGATAACGACATTACTATTTCATTTAATGATCTTGAAATAGTTGGTAAAGGCGTGTATGCCCAAATTGCGGCTACTATTGATGGAGTAGATTATATTGGCAGGTCTGAATCAAAGATAATGGTTACTGCCATAAACATTTTAGAAATAGATGGTATGAGAGAAGCCACAATGCAAGTTGAAACTCCTGAAATTTTTGCAGGTGAATATGTTTCAGCTACAAGTGAATGGCCTATAACCATAACATGTGAGACACCTGATGCAGGGATTCTCTATTCATTGAGCTCAAATAATCACAGTACACAATACCCATACATTAAAGAGTTTCCTGTTTCGGTGAAAGATGGTGATGTAACAATCAGAGCCTATGCTACAAAACCGGAAATGAAAGATTCTGAAACCACAGAAAAAGTTTTATCAAAGCTTGTACTTGAAAAACTTGCAACTCCTAAAATATATCATGATGGAAATGAATTAGAGCAAGATGCAAAAATAGATTTTTCAAAGGGTCTTACTTTTGATAGTGATACAGATGATGTTATATATAGCTATAAATTTAGTAGGGATCCCGATTTTACAGAAATCTCTTATCCTGACCCTTCAGTGAAGAATCCTATAGCAATTCCTTCTAATGCTACAAGTATAAGGGTAAAAGCAAATAAAACTGGTTACATAGAATCTGATGAAATTGAAGTATGGTTTGAACAAGCGCAAGTAGAAGCACCAAGTATAGTAACAGTTGGAGAAGCTAACGCACAAGGTGAAAAACAAATTGAAAT
>CAYJHL010000051.1:0-11201 GCA_964369585.1 uncultured Treponemataceae bacterium
ATAAAATTTTTCTGCCGTACTCTCTTGTTTCTGCAAATGGAATTTTTTCTAAAAAGAGAGCAGGATTATCTTGCAACTCTGGAAACTGTCTATTCCACCTTCTTACATTTGTAATTCCCGCATTATATGAAAATAAAGCCCTTAAAATAGAATTGTCTACTCCTTCTCGGGGGATAAGCTCATCAAAGTAAAACATCCCAAAGTCAATATTTTGCCGCGCGTTGTGTAAATCGTAGTCCTTTACTCTTAATTTTCTTGCAACATCTCCAGCAGTTGTTGGCATTAACTGAGTTAAACCTATTGCCCCTGCCCAAGACATTACATCGTGGTCAAAAAAGCTTTCACTTCTCATAAGAGCGTATATTATAAATTCTTCTAAATCATATACATCTGCTGACTGAGTAACAAAGTCTGAATAGTAACGCGGATACAACAATTCCATATCTTCTTTTGGGATATTTTTTTCACTTTCACTAAAGGCCCTTGAAGCCAAGCGTAAAGACTCTGAATAATAATTATTGTCGTAGTTATTTTCTACAGAAGGACTATTCACTAATGAAAGATTTCGAGACAAATTGCTTGCTACTTCTAGGCTCACAATATTGTTGTTTTCCATATATAAAAAATACCCTTCTTTTGTATATCCTCTTTGAAAATATTCTATTAGCATTTGTTCAAAATCTTCATCTCGTTGTACCTTTTTTTCATCTCGCTCTAATAAGTTTTCTAATACCTTAGAACTTGATATATTAAGTTTTACGGAGGCCATCATTCTATAATATAAACTTCCATTTGCAGCCTTGTACGCATTTTCATAAAGATTTTTTATCTCTATTTCTTTATTGCTTTTGGGATTAACATATTCACTTTCTAAAAGTAGTGCCGAAATATATGCATATTTTGAGACACTTACCGGTGACATATACGGTTCTAAAAAATCATACAAAGCATAAAAGCCTTTATAGTTTTCGTTGTCCAAAAGCTGAAAAGCTAAGGCCTCTAAAAAATCATCAAAATAATAAGCATCATTCCATAAAGGTGCATAATCTTGTAGTACTGAGATTGCAGACCTAGAAGACATTTTTCTTACTGTTGTAAGATAATACCACAATGCATTATCATAATGCTTTTCCTCTATAGCTGCATTCATAGCTTTTTCAAACGAATCTAAAGCTGTGTCGCTATGTCCACTCTCTTCGAAAAGTCTACCAGCGTAAAAAAAGCACATAAAAGCCTCTGCGCTTTTTTCTTCATAACTTTCACCAGCTGTTTCAAAACTTCTTGCAAAAAAAACATTATCATTTGAACCATATAGTGTTGCTTTTCCTAAGTCAGAGAGGTATACAGAAGTTTTATTTGTAAAAAGTTTTTCTGGAGAATCTTTGTCATAAGTTGGTGTTGCTAACAACGTACGTATTGCCTGTCCATAGTCTCTTTTGTACACGGATGTTCGTACTTCAATCTCATTTTGTACCTTTTCTTCTATGCCAGAATATTCTAAAAAAAGGCTATCAGAAAAAAAATCTATATGTTCCGTTGTCATTTCGGTAGTTTCTATCCATTGTAAAATACTTTTATTTGTTTCGTCCTTTTTTAATGCTATCATCGATAAAAGCATATATCGATTGAGAAAATTCCTATCCATTTGATAATTTGAGTTTATTTGCAACGGCTCTGTTAAGTATTTTTGACATTTATCTAGTACTAAAAAATACTCTTTTTGCTCATATAAAAGGGGGATCAGTTTTTCTAAAGCAAAGAGAGCTGTCGTTGTCTCTTCTTTTTCGCTGGCTTTAGAATACAAATCAATTGCTAGCTTTGTATTTCCAGCATTTGATGCCTCAAGTCCTTCAAAAAATATAACTCTTTTTTCTTCTTCATTTTCTGAAGAGCAAGATAATAACATCATTAATAATAAAGAAACTGAGAAAAGTAGAAATTTATTCATAATTAAAATTAGTCCTGTTCAACTACCGAGGTGGAATATCTATATACGTTCCAGCAATAATATAATCAGGATCCTTTATATTGTTAGCATCAGCAATAATATTATATAGCCATGGATTTCTATAGTATGTATCACTTAAATCCCATAAAGTATCGCCCCAAGTAAGTAAATATGAAATATTGTTTTGTATTGCTTCTGGAGCTGGTTCTGGCTTAACTGGAACAACTTCTTTTTCAATTACAATTTCAATTGTATTTTCTTCTGGAGTAGGAGGAATAGTTTCCTTTCCTTCCTGCATACTTTCCATTTTTTCTTGTTCAAATACTTGTGGTGGCTCAACAGTTACTACATTGTTTACTACTGATGTATTTTCACCAGGCCATGAGCCGAAAGCAAAAGCGAGAATAACTGCAACAATACAAATTAGAGCACAAAGAATGCAAACTATCATTGGTAATGAATATTTTTTTCTCGACCGACGCTTTTCAATATCTTCTTTTAGCTTTTTATCATACAATGGTGGAATAAATGATGTTGAAGTATCATCTTTTTTCTCTTGTTCCCCATATTCGGCATATTGAACAGAATCTTCTTGTGAATTTGACAAATCTTCTTCAGGACCAAGACCAATATCAAAATCATCACCAAAGCTATCTTCTGAGGAATCCATTGAAAAGGTTTCATTAGAATCTAAATCAAAATCTTGATTAAAATCTATGGAGTCTGTTTCCGCGCTATCACCTAAATCCAACGAATCACTTGTGAAAGTATCATTATTCATATCAAATGATTCATCGCCCAAGTCTAACGACGTATCATCAAAGTCTGCATCAAACGTGCTATCCAAAGACATTTCTTGGTCATCTGAACTTATCCCAAAATCGTCACTCATCTCTGGTAAATCTGTTGAAAAATCAGAATCTTCTTCTGTATTTTCATTCGATTCGGTAGTTTCAGTAGACTCAAAAGGATCATCCATATCTAAAGAATCAAGTGAAAAATCATCGCTTGTATCGCCTAAGGATGTTAAAAGATCATCATCTGATGCACTTATATCATCATGTAACTTTGTATTTTCAGGAAATTCAAAATCAGAATTATCCATGTCTAAAGAATCATCTTCATTGCTTAGTGTTGTGTCTTCAAAAGAATCTAAACCGAAGGAATCCTCTGCATTCTCTTCTGTTGGAAAGCTAAGATCATCTCCATCCATATTTAATGAGTCTGTCGCTTCTGAAAGATCTTCGTTTTCATTAAGTTTATCAGTTGATATATCAGTATCTCCAAAACTGAAGTCATCGTCCATACTAAAAGGATCATCTTCTGTCTCTACAGAACCTTCTTCTATGCTTTCTGAACTAGGTAAATTGAAGTCATCGTCTAATGAAAATGGGTCATCTAAATTTGCTTCTTCTGCGCTCTCTTCTAACGAAGTTTCAGATAAATCAAAGTCATCACCTAATGAATCTTCAGACAAATTAAAATCTGTATCACCAAAATCGAAGGAGTCATCATTCAAGCTATCTATGTCATCATCAATAATGTTTTTTTCAATATCATCATCTTCAAATTCTGCAAGGGAACTAAAATCGTCAGGAACATTTAAAGGCGCAGTCCCAATATCATCAAAAATTTCAGTATTATCTGCTAAAGCAAAATCTGAGGAATCTCCTAATTGAGCTTCAGATAAAGTAACAAGTGACACTGAAGTATCAGATTTTGCCCCAGTTTCAGGATCTAGAACTTCAGCTGTTAATACATTATCTTCATCAAGATTTATAGATAAATTAAAGGAAGGCTCTTCTTTTAAATGAGGAACAAGGTTTTCGATAAGCAGAGTATCAACATATTCCAAATCTGCAGTGTCTTCATACTGCTTGTATAAATTAATCTTTACTGCGGTTTGTCCATCTCGTACAGTTGTTAATTCAATTGTTTTATTTGCTGGCTCACCGTCTTTTAATATAGGAAAAAAGGAACCATCTGCTTGCTTTATGCCAATAATTTTTTTACTCATAAAAGTCCTCCCTTCCATGGTAATATGCATATGAAATCTTGTCAATGGTTTTTAGCACATAAATAGTAAAAAAACTGCTTTACAGCGTACCCTCTTTAAAATATTTCTCTTTTTTTGTATAATATACTTATAATTAATTAGCTTGATTTTACGGATATTATGTGTGTTTACTTATACTTTTGCCCCTTTAATATCCAAGGAGAACGAATATTAAACGCATTCAATATATACTTTTTTTGATTTTTTTTACGACCCTTCTTTTTTCACAGGAAATAGAAAAAGATGAAACTATCACCTTTTGGAGTGATTATCCGAACAAAGTACTTGCACAAGAACTAATAAATAGGATGACCGATGATGAAGCTTTAGCACAGATCTTTATGTTTGGATGGGCGGGTTCCGAACCATCACCTCTTTTAACAAGATGGGTTACTGAAAGAGAACTTGGAAGTGTGAAAGTATTTGGATGGAATACAGAAAATGAAATTGAGGTGGCTGAATCTGTAACCTTTTTACAAAATGAAGCTCAAAAGAGTCATTTTCAAATTCCCTTATATGTAGCAACCGACCAAGAAGGTGGACTAATTCGCCATGTTAAAGGTACAACAAGTGATACTCCTGGAAACTTAGCCATTGGTGCCTCTGGCTATCCTTCCGATTCTTGGTACTCTGGTTATTATATTGGTAAAGAACTTAGAGCTCTTGGCATAAATATGAACTTTGCTCCAACTGTAGATTTATATACAAATATTGACTCAACAGTAATTGCAAGTAGGTCTTTTGGTGTAGATCCCCATTTTTCAGGAGTTTTAGGTGCTTCATTTTCTGAAGGTAGCTTAGCAGCTGGCGTAATTCCAACAGCAAAACACTTTCCTGGCCATGGTGACACAGGTATTGACTCCCATGGTTTATTGCCTGAAATCTATGCAGATTATGAAACACTTTTTGAGCGAGAACTTGTACCTTTTCAATATTTAATTGCTGAAGGAATACCTGCAATTATGTCAGGCCACCTCAGTTTTCCAAATATTTTGGATACAGGAGAACCCGCTTCACTTTCCCACTTTTTTTTAACAGAATTACTTAGAAACAAAATGGGATACGACGGATTAATTATTACTGATGATATGATGATGAATGGTGCAACAACATATACTGGAAGCCTTTCGGTTGCTGTGCAACTTGCAATTCGTGCAGGTAATGATATTGTTATATCGTCCACAACCCCCCAATGGCAAGAAAGCGTCTGGTCATCTTCCGCTAGACTTATGGTAACTGATGATGAATTCAATACAATTGTTAGAAAAGCAGCATACCGCGTACTTTTATCAAAATTAGACTATTTTAAGGGAGATAACCCTGTGCCAATATTTCCAGATATTGCAGCTATTCCATCTTTAGTACCTGACCCCGAAGCAGAGGCTTTTTTCACTGCACAAGCAGCGCGGTCTATAACAGTATATAAGGAAGGTGACTTTCCCTATACAGCAGAGAAAGCTGAGAATGAGCGAATTTTAGTAGCAGCACAGTTTCAGGAAGTGTTTGATGAAGCAGCATATAGATATAATAATTTAGATTATCATTTCTTTAGATACACACTACCATCTTCAGAAATTGCGAGTGAAGGGTATAGACTTCTAGCAGCTGCCCAAAACTATGATACTATTATTATATGTGTATCTAATATAACCAGTAGACGAGTAGCACAATACTTACAAAATAGTGGGAAAAAGGTCATTGTTGTTTCCGTTTTGGAACCAGTACATGTTTTCGACTTTGACTGGGCAGATACCATTCTTTTAGCATATAGTTATTCAGATTTTTCATTTAGAGCAGCTTTTTCTGCACTAGTAGGCGATTTTACGCCAAAAGGTATTCTTCCTATGGAAACAGAATGAGTGAATCTATTACAATTAGTATAGCAACAGAAAAAGAAATTCCATTAGCGATTAACTTTTTATCTGCACATGAACATACTGCTGTATCCTTAATGTCACGCTTATTAAAAACTTTAAAAAGCAATAATAACCATACAACATACGTTGTAAAAGATAAAAACATTATAAAAGGTGTTTTTATTATTACCTTTTCTGGAATTGTATTACACCATGTTTTATCTCAAAATATTACAAACCTATTAAAGCCTATCTTAAAAAAAAGAAATCTGTTTTCTATAGCTGGATGCGATGAAAGCTCTGTCCTTTTTGAAGCGGCCCTTAATAAAAAACCTACTTTAATAAATAATTATCATATAATGATTTTAAATCGAAGTATAAATGTTGTTCCACCTATACATATTATAGACAAAAATTTTATCGTTTTTAAATGTAGTCAAAAAGATGCAAATGACCTCTATTCTCTTCAAAGAAGATATCAGATTGAAGAAGTCCTTCCTCCAGGGCAAACATTAACAGAAAAGGTTTGCAGAAGCATTGTAAACGACAGGCTAAACGAGCATACGGTATTTGCAATAAAAGATATAAGCAACGATAAGCTTATTTCCATGGCAGGAACAAATGCAACAGGATTACATTATATACAATTAGGTGGAATATATACTGATAGTAGTTATAGAAACAGAGGATTAGCTCAAAGACTTGTGTGTGAACTTATTGCACAAACAGACAAAGATATTTCTCTGTTCGTGAGAACTGAAAACTACCCTGCAATTAAAGCATACAAAAATGCAGGTTTTAGTATTAAAGATTCATACAGAATATGCTATATGTAAAAAGGGTTCACTACAAACAAAGTGAACCCTTTTTTATACTTATAACTTATCGTGCACTTACTAAATCTACATCAAAGCAGAGATATGAGTTTCCAGGAATAACACCTGGAATACCGTTTGCTCCATATGCCATGTCTGGTGGTAAAATAATTGTTCTCTTTTCACCAATTTTCATATCTTGAACCATTACATCAAAGCCAGGAATCATTTGGCCTGCACCAGTTCCAAAAGCTAAGGGATCTCTACCTTGTGAAGAGTCAAATGTTTGTCCATTTAGCAAATATCCTCTATAGTGCGTTGATACTTGTCTACCACGACCAATTTTTGATCCAGTTCCTTCTTTTGTTGTAACGTAATATATTCCATTTTCGTCTTTTTCAGCGCCAGGGAATTTAGCTTCAATTTCTGAAATTATTGCAGCAAAAGCTTGTTCTTTTGCTTTTTGTGCGTTTTCTGCCGCTACTTTTCTGAATGAATCAAAATCTGCTTGAGTTGCAGTAAACTTTTCTGCGTCTGCGCCATTTCTAACAATAGTAACTGTTTCAATTTCGTCTTCTTGTTCAATAGCGTCTACAACATCTTGTCCATCAATTACTTTTCCAAATACAGTGTGTTTTCCATCTAACCAAGGTGTTTCATTGTGAGTAATAAAAAACTGACTTCCGTTTGTTCCAGGACCTGCATTGGCCATAGAAAGAATACCTTCTCTATCGTGCTTTAAGTGTGGAACTATTTCATCTTCAAATCTATATCCTGGACCACCGCGACCTGTACCATCTGGGTCACCACCTTGAATCATAAAATCATTAATAACTCTATGGAAAATTAAACCATCATAAAAAGGTTTACCGTTTGCTGCATCAAGTGTACCTTCTGCTAAACCTACAAAGTTTGTTACTGTAAGAGGAGTATCTTTATAATGTAGTTCTAAAACTATATCTCCCTTACTTGTTTCCATAATAGCAAATATGCCATCTTTTCCCTTAATTGCTGCATTTTCTTTTGCACTCACTGAACAACCTCCAAAAATCAATATCATGCTTAATAGCATAAAAAATAGTGTTTTTTTATTCATATATTCTCTCCCTACGCATTGAATTATTCTGCTTCATTATACATATCTAAGCACCACTTAAATATTGCATCTGCTCTCGAAGAAAAAGATCTTGCAAGTCTTTCAGATACAAAAGGAATTTTTGGTACATCTGCTTGTACCAATACATAAAATATAACTGAATCTCCTACATCGGTTGCAATCAATGTTAAAACAAGGTTCTCTGGCTTAACTATTGGAAAAGGAAATCCTTTATACATAATATTTTCAGTATTTATTCCTCTAAAAGATACTTCATTTTCGTTATTATAGTATGAGAATTCATAAACAGTACCACTTAATGAACGATCTTTTTGATACACATAACTTACTAAATTTTCTATGCTCTCGTTAATAGGGTCTTCAATTTTTATTTTATCTTCTGGATTATTTACAGTGTAGACATCTGTATAAAGTGTTTCCCAAATTTGTCTTGAATTTGAAAAATACTCTATCCCTGTCATCTTAGATAGGTTTCGTAATATTAAGGAAATTTCATCAATTGCACTTTCATTGCTACTAGTTTTTTTATCAAGTTTATATAAAGACTCAACAATAAAAACAGGTTCATCTTTTCGCTGCCAATAATTTTTCGCTTGATTTCCTAATTCTGTTTTAGGAGAAAGCTCCAAAGTAATATTTTTTTCACCATAAAAATTTCTTTGGACTTCTCCTTTCTCTTGTAATTCTTGGACAATAGATATATCGAATACATCTTCAATTTTTAGCGTATTTTGAATTATTTCTTGTGTAAAACTTAGCGTAGTTACACCTACCAATAACAAAATTAATGCTAATTTTTTCATCTCACACCTTTATATAAAACCTTTACTTGTTTATATAAGCCTTCACCTTCACTTTTTGTTTCGATATCACCAATATCATTCAACGTAGTGTGTATAAGTCTTCTTTCAAAAGGGTTCATAGGTTCAAGAAGTATTGCTGTTTTTTTCATTCGAACTTTGTCAGCAGTTACATATGCAAGTCTAACTAAAGATTCTTCTCTTCTTATTCGGTAGTTTTCACTATCCAATACAATTCTAATATCTTCTTTTCCAAGTCTTCCAGCGTAGACATTTGATAAAAGTTGCAATGCATCAAGATTCTTACCTTTTCTACCAATTAACATTGATGAGTTAGATGAAGTAATTTTAAGTCCAAACTTTTTTTCTTCTCTAAATAGAACTTCTGCTTTACCGTCATAACCCATTTTGCTAATTACATTTTCTACAAAATCTATAACACTTTTTTCAAAATCATCTTTTGGTAATGGATCTGCAAATAAAGAGCTTCTCTGTTTTGGTGCTTCCGTATTTTTTTCTTTAGCAACACCTTCTACGTGAACTTTAATTTTTACAAAGCCTTTTTTAAAGATTCCATTTTTTTGAGTTTCTACAATTTCTACATCAAACTGATCTTGACTCAAACCAAGATCATTTGCAGCCATTTCAATAGCTTCTTTCTCTGTTTTTGCTTCATATTCATATATCATAATACACCTCGCGTATTAGTTTTTTTTACGTTTTTTTGCCGAAGGAGGTAGTGCTACGTCCTTTTTTTTCTCATGTAGTCCCATTTCTTTTCGTTTTGCATGCATAATTTTGTTAATTGTAAGTTGTTGAACTAGTTGTAAAAAGTTACTTACTGTCCAGTAAAGCAAAAGACCTGCAGGTGCTGTATAGAACATAAAGAAGAAAATTAATGGCATAAAGTACATCATCATTTTCATTTGATTATTACTTCCAGTAGTTGCTGTAGACTGAGTAATTTTTGTAAATAATAGCTGTGATGCTACGTATATTACTGGAAGCACACTTATTGTCATTCCTCCAATAAAAGGTATTACCTCAGGGAATGTTCCAACACTATCACTTACAGAAAGATCTGGTATCCATCCTGGAATAAACATTGCGCCACGGAATTCAAAGTAGTTGTTGAAAAGACCAAACATAGCGAAAATAAGTGGAAATTGAATTAAAAGAGGTAAACATCCTGACATTGGATTATATCCTGCTTCTTTGTAAAACTTAGCCATTTCTACATTAAGTTTTTCAGAATTTCCCTTGTATTTATCTTGTATTTCTTTTATTTGAGGTTGTAGCTCTTGCATTCTCAATGTAGCCATCGAACTCTTTTTAGTTAATGGATATAGTACAATTTTTAATAAAATTGTCATAAGAATAATAGAAACACCCCAGTTAGGTATTAGCTTATAGAAAATTTCCATAAGGAATTTTAAAGCTGTTTCTAACCAAGCAAGCATTCCTGAGCTTAAAGCTTCATCAAGACGAAGATTTGATAAACCCCAGTTATTTTCATCTGCTTTATTATATATAGCCATTGAGTTATCAACTTTTGGACCCATATATATGTAATAAGAATCTTGTATTTCAACTAAAACTTGTGCATTTGAAAAGTCATCAACCTTTCCAACTGTTGAATAAATGGCATCTTTAACTATTGATGTATCAGTAGTTATAATTTGTTGTGCAAAATACTTTCCAGTAACACCAACCCAATTGAATGAATCTTCGTATACTTCAGTTTTTCCTTCTCCAAGTTTTTTATCTCTTTTTTTGCCATCATATGAATAGAATGTTCTATTTTCATATCTATCGACGCTAGGGTCATAATATGGTCCAATTTGTGGAGAAGATCGAAGAGTGTATGCTACATCTGATGAAGAAATAAGTTTTGAATACCCACTACCTTCTAATCGTATATCAAGTTTAAATAGATATTCTTCTGGGTCAAAAGTATATAATTTTTTTATAGAATAATATTCAGTTTGTTCACCATTAGCAACACTATACGTTTTTGAAAAACCTACAGTATAATCATTTATAACTTCAACATTAAAAAGATCATTAACAATAGAATTATTAGCATTTCCGAGTGAAAGTGATAAAGCTCTATTTGATTCAGTAATGTTTTCAGCCATTTCTACACCGTCATTTCCAACTAAGTGTTCTTTTAACTGATAACCAATAATATCCCCACCCTTATTTGTAAGTGTAATGTCTGCAACATTTGTGGAAATATTTATTACTTCTTCTTTGATGTTTTCTGCGTTTTCTAATTGTGCTTGAAAAACTTCATTTTGGGTTGAATCTACTTGCTCAGAATTTGTTTCACTAACTGCCACTGCAGTTTGTTCGGTAATAGTAGTTTCAGACACAGCTGGCATTGTAGCTGATTGATAAAACATAAAACCTATGATAACTAGACTGGATAGAACAATAGCCCAAACGGTATTTTTGTCCATTTTTTTCTCCTAATTTTTTAACCTTAACTTTAAGGAACAGGATCATAACCACCTTTACAGTAAGGGTTACATCTCATTATTCTTTTAAAAGTCAAAATAAAACCTTTCCCTGCTCCATGTTTTTGTATAGCCTCAAGAGCATAACGG
>CAYJHL010000052.1:0-11182 GCA_964369585.1 uncultured Treponemataceae bacterium
CTATAAAGACTTATGGAAAGCATCTGCTGCGTCCTTGGTCTTGTTTTTAATTATTTTATTATTCACTGTTATAAATTATATTTTAACGGCAAGTGATAATAAAGAGACGAAAATAAAAAAAGGAATTAAAGATGTGTTTAGAAAGTAAGCTTAAAATTAATTCAGTGCATATTGTTTACTACACTATGTTAACTATTCTGGCCTTAAGTATAATTCTTCCTTTCTTTTGGTTGGTTTCAACAAGTTTTGACACATTTAAAACCTACTCCTTACCTTTTCCGCCAAGGTTACTTCCAGAAGACCCTACATTCTTTAATTATAAAATGTGTTTTATTAATATACCTATTTTAAAGTATTTAATAAACACAATAATAATTGTAGTAATTAGTGGTGTTTTAAATGTATTCATTGCAACGTTGTCAGGTTTTTGCTTGTCAAAGGGAAAATTTCCAGGAAAACATATTATTCTCCTTTTTATACTTTCATCAATGATGGTACCGTTCGAAATTAAACTAATGCCAATATACCGTTTGATTAGTGGCGTTCATTTAAATAATAGTTTTATCGGAGTAATATTACCGAGCGTTATGACAAATGCAATGTTTATCTTTTTTATTAAAAAGTTTTGTGACGATTTGCCAAGTGACTTGTATGAAGCAGGTGTTGTAGATGGTGTAAATAAAATCAGAATGTATGCACAAATTTATTTGCCATTAATGGGGCCCGTTATAGCTACTGTTATTGTTTTAGATGTTATTAATATCTGGAATGATCTTTTATGGCCTATGATTGTTTTGACAAAAAATGAACTATTAACTATACAGTTAGGTTTAGTTTTATACAATACAGGCGCAAATGGGGAAGTTCATGCAGGTATATCTACTGCATTATCAATATTAAGTGTCTTGCCACTAGCACTCGTATTCAGCTTCATGCAACGATATATTGTTCAAAGTGTTGCAGCAACAGGTTTAAAGCAGTAAACTAGTGATTAATAAAAAGGAATGAAATTGTGAAAGTTATTAGTTATGAGCTATTTAAAGTTCCTCCGCGGTGGTTGTTTTTAAAATTAGTAACCGATGATGGATATATTGGGTGGGGAGAACCCATTCTTGAAGGCTATGCCGATGTTGTTGAAACTGCAGTAAAAAATCTTCTTGATGCGCATGTAGTAGGAAAAAATGCAAAAAATATTGAAGATATTTGGACTGTAATGTATAGAGGTGGTTTTTATAGAGGTGGTGGCATATTGATGTCAGCAATTTCTGGAATAGACCAAGCTCTTTGGGATATTAAGGGTAAAAGCTTAGGTGTGCCTGTTTATGAATTATTAGGTGGTATGAGTCGAAATAAAATGAGGGCTTACTCCTGGATTGGAGGAGATAGACCCCATGATGTTGCAAGTGCAGCAAAAATAAGACAGGAAGCAGGTTTCACCGCTGTAAAAATGAATGCAACTGATGAACTACAATTTATTGATTCGTACGAAAAAATTGATTCAGTTTTAGAACGAGTTTCAGCAATCAGGGATGTTTGTGGGAAAAATCTTGGAATAGCCTTGGATTTCCATGGGCGGCTACACAAACCCATGGCAAAAATTATGGCAAAAAAGCTAGAAGAATTTGACCCGATGTTTATTGAGGAACCTGTTCGCTGTGAAGATCAAGAGACCTTCCGAGATATTGCCATGTCAACAAATACTCCTATTGCAACAGGTGAAAGGTTGTTTTCTCGGTGGGATTTTAAAACGCTTTTACAAAATGGGTATGTAGATATAATTCAACCTGATTTATCTCATGCGGGTGGAATTACAGAATGTAAAAAAATAGCAGCAATGGCAGAGGCGTATGACGTTGCACTAGCACCTCATTGTCCTCTTGGCCCCATTGCACTCAGTTCATGCTTACAGATTGATGCCAGTTGTTACAATGCCACAATTCAAGAACAAAGTATTGATATACATTACAATAAAGATTATGATGTACTAGACTATATAGAAAATAAAAGCTTATTTCATTTTGATGAAGGTTATTTTTCATTTTCTACAGAACCTGGTTTAGGGGTAAAGATAGATGAATCTTTTGTAATAGAAGTATCTAAAGTAGGGCATAATTGGAAAAATCCAATTTGGCGACATAAAGATGGGTCTTTTGCAGAGTGGTAATCCGATGTAAGATTGTATGAATTAATTATTGCGTAAAAAGGATGTGTGACTTGAATATAGAAACAAAGATTAAAGAACTTGGACTTACAGTACCTTCCCCACCGCCGCCTGTTGCAACGTATGTTCCTGCAAAAATAGTGGATGGAATTATATATGTATCTGGTCAAGGCCCAATTATTAATGGCGAAAAAATGTACGAGGGAAAGGTAGGTTCAGACTTGAGTTTAGAAGAAGCATACGAAGCTGCAAAATTGTGTGCATTAAATATTCTAGCCCAAATTAAAGCTGCGCTTGGAAATTTGGATTACATTGAAGAAATTGTAACGCTTCACGGGTTTGTAGCAAGTGAAAATACTTTTTATGATCAACCTAAAGTTGTAAACGGTGCTTCTGAACTTTTAATATCTGTATTTGGTGAAAAAGGAAAACATGCTCGTTGTGCAATTGGTGTAAATGTATTACCAGGCAATATTCCAGTTGAAGTAGAAATAAGTGCAAAGATAAAAAAAATATAAAATTCTTAAAAAAACTGTTGACAAATCAGATTTTTGGCCTCATAATTATAATAACAAAGTTCATAAATACAAATTATGTTCGTATATGTGAATTATAAAAGAGGTCGTATGAAAATAACAGATTTAAAACTTTACCATTTTCCTCACCGCTTTCTTTTTCTAAAAATTGAAACAGATGAAGGCTTAGTAGGTTGGGGTGAGCCTGTCGTTGAAGGAATGGCTGCAACTACGGCAGAAGCTGTAAATGAATGGAAACCGTTTTTAATAGGAAAAAATCCACTTGATATAGAATATTTATGGCAAATGATGTACAGAGGAGCCTTTTATAGAGGCGGTCCTGTAATGATGAGTGCTATTTCAGGTATTGACCAAGCGCTGTGGGATATTAAAGGTAAGTACCATAATGTCCCAATATATGATTTGCTTGGAGGCTCTGTAAAAACAGGAATAAAAGTTTATAGACATGTTCAAGGTGAAACAGCCGAAGAATTAGTAAAAAATACTTTACAAGCTAAACAAGAAGGGTATAGCCTTGTTAAAATGTCTCCATTAGAGCCTACACATTATGTTGATTCCTTAAAAACGGTTGATAAAATAGTTAAAAAAATGGCAGCAGTACGAGATGCAGTTGGTGTTGAAATGGATCTATCAATTGACTTTCATGGCAGAATTCATAAACCAATGGCAAAGGTAATTAGTCGCGAATTAGATCAATTTAATTTAGCATTTATTGAAGAGCCAGTACTCCCTGAAAACACAGAAGCACTTCGCGACATTGCTTTTCATACTCCTGTACCTATAGCTTTAGGTGAACGACATTTTAGTCGGTGGGATTTTAAGAAAGTACTTATGGATGGATATGTTGACATTGTACAGCCTGATTTATCGCACGCTGGTGGAATCAGTGAGTGTAGGAGAATTGCTACAATGGCAGAAGCTTTTGATGTAGCTGTAGCCCCACACTGTCCATTATCAATTGTTGCCTTTGCTTCGTGTGTTCAATTAGATGTATGTACTGGTAACTCTGTTTTTCAAGAACAGGCAATTGATATTCATTTAGGCAATAAAGATAACTCTCACTTATCTTTGCTAAAAGATCCTGGAATGTACGAGTTTAAAGATGGGTTTGTTAAAATTCCTACAAAGCCAGGCCTCGGAATTGAAATCAATGAAGATATTTTAGAAGAAGGAAATAAAAATAAACATAATTGGAAAAATCCACTTTGGCGAGCTTATGACGGCTCTCCAATTGAGTGGTAAAAATATTTACGGAGGAAACAGATATGATTAAAAAACTGTTATTGGTTGGAATGATTGCACTTCTCTTTATGGGATGTGGCGGTTCTAAAGAAGCGGAAAGTGATGTGGTAGAAATTACATATTTATCCACAACAATTATTGAGGTACCTGAAGGGAGTTACGAACAGGCAATTATTGATGAATTTAATGCATTAGATAATGGTATTCATGTAACTGTAGAAAGTGTAAACAATAATGAACTTATGAAGAAAATTATTACACTTGCAACTGCAGATGATATGCCAGATTTCTTTATGTATAATGATCAAGATATGGCAAGCTTAATCGAAATGGAATTAGTTGCTCCATTAAATCCAATTATGGGTCAAGAATATGTTGATGGGTTTACTGATGTATCAGTTGCATCTGTGAAACGCGACGGCATTCTTTATGGTGCCCCTTGGTTTACTGGTGCTCAAGCAGTATTGTACCGAAAAGACGTATTTGATGAAAAAGGTTTAAAACCTGCAACTACTTGGGATGAATTTGTTGACTTATCTGTTGCTTTAACTGATGGTACAACCTACGGGAACGTAATTATCGGAGCTAGAAATGGTTCTGGTGCATTCCGCTTCCAAACAGTAATGCGAAACTTTGGTGTTGATGAATTTATGCAAGATAGTAGTGGCAAATGGATCACTGATGTAGGTTCAGAAAAATATATTAAAGCTTTAAAAGATTATACCGATTTAGCAACTGTGTACGATACTGTACCTCCAGGGGTTACAGAAACAGATTATCCTACTGGTGTAGGTCTTTTCTCTTCAGGAAAAGGGAATATGCTCGTAACTGGATCTAATGCCATCGGTGCTATTACAGCTCAAGTACCTGAGTTAAAAGGTAAATTAGGTTCTTTTACGCTACCTGTTGTTGAAAGAAGTGTTTGTACTGCAGGTGGTATGGGTTTTGCCATTAGTCCTGGTAAAAATGAAGCAGCTGCAGCGGAATTCATAGAGTATATGCTAAGTAAGAAAAATCAAACTGATTTCTCTATCCTTACAGGACGTCTTCCAACTCGTACAGAAGTTGCAGAAGATGAGGCTGTAATGTCAATGCCAGAACTTTCTGGATTTTTAGCAGCCTTGGAAAATGTATATGTTATACCTGCAATTCCTGGCTATTCTGAAATGTATGATATTCATGGTGAAGCATATCAGTCTGTGTTCTTAGGTACTGCTACGGTTGAAGAAGCTGCAGCAAAGGCTAAAGAACGTTCACAAGAGCTTTGCGACAAAGCAAATGATGCATAATTGTAAATAAAAAAAAGAGAGCAGCAGGCCATATGGCCTGCTGTTTGAGGATAAAATATGATTAAAGCTAGAAATGTTGGTCTTCAAAAGGTTAAAAATCGTATAACAGAGTATGTTTTCACACTCCCAGCGATGGTAATCTTAATAGCATTATTGTTATATCCGTTTTGCTATGGTATTTATATAAGTTTTTTTAAGACAAATTTAATTAATAATTGGAAATTTGTTGGTTTAGAAAATTACATTGATGCCTTTTTCCAAGAGGAACTATGGGCGAGTTTATTAGTAACATTAAAGTTTACTGCATATGTTGTTATAGGACACTTTATTCTAGGTTTTATTTTTGCTATTATCTTGAATAGAGATATTAAAGGAAGAACTTTCTTCCGGGCTGTATTATTATTGCCATGGTTATTCCCTGAAGTTGTTGTAGCGAATTTATTTAAGTGGATGTTTCATGCTTCGACAGGTATCGTTAATGGAGTATTGCTATCATTTGGGGTTATAGAAGAAGAAATGTTATGGATAAGTAATCCAGACTTTGCTTTACCAATTGTTGTGCTTGCGTGTATTTGGAAAGGATTTCCATTAATAATGATACAAATATTGGCAGGACTTCAAACTATATCAAAAGAAATAAAAGAAGCAGCTATTATAGATGGGGCTAATATGTGGCAAGTATTTTTGCATGTCACACTTCCAGGTATGAAAAAAACATTAATGGTTTCATTAATTTTAGATACAATTTGGTGGTTTAAGCATATTACTATGATTCACCTCATTACCGGAGGCGGTCCAGGTAGTATAACAAATACAATTTCGATGGATATTTATAAAAGAGCATTCGAGTTCTTTAACTTCGGTTCATCTGCAGCAATAGCAGTTTTCGTATTTATTATGTGTATAGCCATGAGCTTGCTTTATAGGAGAATGTTAAAAGATGACTAAAAAAAATATAGGAACGAACATAATAAGTTACATGTTTATTATTTGTGGGACTCTTTTTGTGCTTATCCCAATTTCATATATGATATCAACATCTTTAAAGTCAATAAGCGAAATTATGACGGCTCCAATAACTACCCTTTTTCCCAAAAAGGTAACTCCGGAAGCCTTTGTAAATGTTCTAACAAATTACCCTTTTACAACGTACTTAAGTAATAGTGTAATTTTAACAGTTGCTTCAACAGTCATTGCTGTAGTATGTGCCACTTTTGCTGGATATGGTTTTTCGCGCTTTAAGTTCAAAGGTAAAACAGCTATGATGCTATTTATCTTAACCACCCAGATGTTCCCATCGGTAATGCTCTTTGTTCCATTTTATAGAATTTTAACCATTTATGGGCTTAATAATACTAGGTTGGGACTTACACTTGTATATGTAAGTAGTGTAATACCTTTTTGCACATGGATGATGTACGGATTTTTTGAAGGAGTCTCTAAAGAACTTGATGAAGCGGCTAGGATTGATGGGTGTGGGAAATTTAGAACATTCTTTCAGATAATTACTCCCCTAACTTTGCCAGGCTTAATCTCAACTACAATTTATGCATTTATTTTTGGATGGAATGAGTATATGTTTACCATGTTATTCACATCTTCTGAGACTATGAAAACTTTACCTGTGGCAATTGGTCAAATGGTTGGCTATAATAAAGTTCTTTGGAATGATCTAATGGCAGCTTCGATGATTTCAAGTATTCCAGTGTTGGTTCTATTCATATTCTTACAAAGATATTTTATTAGTAGTTTGTCTGACGGAGCTGTAAAAGGTTAAGCTAGTTTTTAGCAATTCGCAAAAGGTAGAGGATTATATAGTGTGTTCAATTGAAGATTTGCACGGCTCTTTAGGAGTCGAAAGAATAATAAATGCGAGCGATACCTATACAGGCATCGGTGGCTCTCTTATGTCTGAAGAAACAATGCGTGCAATGCGACAAGGGGGAGAGTCCTTTGTAGATATTCAAGTACTAAATGAAAAAGTATCTATGAAAATTGCAGAGATAACAAATAATGAGAGTGCATTTATATCTTCGGGGGCAGCAGCTTGCGTTATATTGTCATCTGCAGCTTGTATGGCAATTGGTTCTGGTAATGAAATAGATGCATTTCCTTCTACAAGCGGCTATAAAAAAACTGAAATTATTGTGTTCAAGTCTCAAGTAGAATGTGAAGTACTTCCTTACTGGCATCTCATTGAACTAAGTGGAGCAACGCTTGTTAAAGTTGAAGATTCTGTAGAAAGTTTTAAAAAAGCAATTACAGATAAAACAGCTGCAGCGTTCTTTTTTGCAGGTAGTGTATATGAGTGGACAACACCTGCATTAGAAGATGTAATTGAAGTAGCAAAAGAATATGGTATCCCCTTTATTGTAGATGCCGCTGCACAGCTTCCCCCAAAGTCAAACACTTATTATTATACAAAAACACTTGGAGCCGATGCTGTAATTTTTAGTGGCGGAAAATTTATTAAGGGACCTCAAACAACAGGTATTATTTTAGGAAAAAAATGCATTACTGATGTCTGCAAAAATCTAGCAAGCCCAAATGTAAAGATTGGTAGACCTTTTAAGGCAGGAAAAGAAGAATTGTTTGGTATATATCATGCATTTATAAGCTATATGAATGCAGATGAAGAGGAAACCTTTGCTAATTTAGAGAGAATGTTACACCAGACTGCTGCTATGCTTGAAGACTCTACTCTATATACAAAAAAACATGAAAAAACAGGGCGACTAGGGCAATATATACCTATGTTATATTTGCAGTTTACAAAAAAAGGATTAGCAGATGCTTGCTATACTTACATGCGAAGTTCTCCTGAGCCAATTGATATTGGTATATTTCTTGAAGGCGACCCAAGTAAAAAAGAAGAAACCGTTTTTATAAATGCAATAAACTTGCATGCAGATGACATAGAAAAAATTGCAAAAAAGTTTAATTGTTTTTTACGGTCAGTTTTATAATGGGTAGGCCTTACAGTGAATGTGAAATATTTTGATGCAACAAGGAATAAATTTTTTTCAGGCACCTTAGAAGCTTCAGGGAGTACATTTTCAGTTATTTCTAAGGATACGGATACTCCAACAGATATCTTTTTAACTCCAGGTTGGATTGATATGCATACGCATATTTTTGATGGAGTGGGGCTTTTTGGAACTAATGCCGATAGTATTGGTTATAAAACAGGGGTTTGCCTTAATGTAGATGCGGGTACGGTAGGATCTTATACCATTGAAGGATTCAAAAAGTATATTGCTCCATCATTTAAAACAAATTATAAATTATTTTTGTGTATAAGTCCAATTGGCGTTATTTTTCATCATGAGTATAATGCGTTAGAATACCTTGATGTAAATGAGTGTATTACAACGATAAATGAAAATAGGGATTGTATATCTGGTGTTAAGGTACGTATTGGAAGTGAAACGATACGGCATGAGGGAATAATACCACTGAAAAAGGCGAGTGAAGTTGCCCGTAAGACAGATCTTCCGCTTATGGTGCATGTAGGAGGAACCCCTCCGCATCTAAAAGATATGGTTGACTATTTTGAAAAGGGAGATATTATTACTCATGCATTTAATGGTAGGGGAAATAATGACCTATGGGATTCAGATGGAAATCCAAAGCCAGCACTGGAATTGCTGTTGAATAAAGGTGTAATTCTTGATGTTGGACACGGGGGCGGGAGTTTTGACTTTGATGTATTTGAAAAAGCATATAGCAAAGGGCTTCCAAAAATTTTGTGTGGATCAGACTTGCATAAAGGCAGTGAGAAGAAATGTGTTTATAACATGGGAACTCTTTTATCTAAGTTATACGGATGCGGAATGACCTTAGAAGACCTCATCTACGGTGTTACTTCGGGTCCTGCAAAAGTGTTGCGTTTACAAGAATGGTGTAACATGGATAGGTTAAATAATGCCACTCTTTTTAAAATTGTAAAAGAGACGGCTGAGTATGAAGATTGTGAGCAAAAAAAGCGAGTATTTCATAAAAAGATTAAGCCTATCGCAGTAATCTTGAATAATGAGTATGTATCACTTGAAAACTAATAGTATTTTGTAATTGAGGAGAAAATGTAATGAGTGTGTTAGATAGCTATGTAGGTCAAAAAATAGTCCCCGTTGCCGTAGTAGAAAATGAATCAGAGCTTAGAAGTTTAGCTGATTTATGTGCCGAATATATTCCCGCTATTGAATTAACAATGAGAACTAATTACGCACTAGATGCACTGAAAATATTAAAAAAGGATTATCCTACTGTAACATCTGCAGCAGCTACTATATTAAATGTCTCACAAGCAAAACAAGCTTTAGAGACTGGAGTTGATTTGTTAATAAGTCCCGGTTACACCCCAGACCTTGTAGAGTATTGCTTTGAAAATAATATACAATATGTTCCGGGTGTTTCTACTCCTGCAGACTTGGAATATTGCCTATCTAAGGGCTTTAAGTTGTTAAAATTCTTCCCAGCTGAAGTACTGGGTGGAATAAAATGGCTGCAAGCAATTGCTCCCGTATATGGACACACTGGAGTTTCATTTATGCCTCTTGGAGGTGTAAACCTTGAAAATGTAAAATCGTATTTAGATTTAGATATTGTTTCTGTTTGTGGTGGTTCATGGATTTGTCCAAGAGCCTTAATACAAAAGAAAGAATGGAAAGAAATAGAAAGCAGGTTTATTGAAGTAAAGAAAATAATTGAGGAGTATAAATAATGGCTTGTATTGTTGGTTTTGGTGAATTAATGTTTAGACTTACTGCCCCAGATTATGATAGATTGTTACAAACACCATCATTAAATGTAACACCTGGTGGAGGAGAGGCAAATGTGTGTGTGTCTTGCGCTCGTTTTGGTTTAAAATCTCGATATGTTACGGCTTTGCCTAAAAATGCACTAGGTTTGAAAGCTGAAGAATTGCTTCTATCACAAAGGGTTGATACAGATGCAATCTCATGGTCAGGAAAGCGCATGGGATTATATTTTGTTGAAAGGGGTGCAAACCAAAGAGGCTCAACAGTACTTTATGATAGAGAAGATTCTTCGATAAGCGTAGCAACAGAAAAGGATTTTGACTTTGATAAGGTGTTTGCAGATGCTACTTGGCTTCATATTTCAGGGATTACACCTGCGTTAAGTCAAACTGCAAGTGATTTAACGCTCTCAATGGTTAAAGAAGCTCAAAAGAGAAACGTTTTTGTATCATGTGATTTGAATTACAGAAAAAAATTATGGAACTATGGAAAAAAACCTTCAGAAGTAATGCCTGAAATTGTAAAATATACTAATTTACTTATAGCGAATGAAGAGGACATACAATTGTCTCTCGGTATAGATTTTGATGTAGATGTAACAAAAGGACATTTAGAACCACAAGACTACAAACCCTTAATAGAAAAAGTATTGCATGCACACCCGCATTTAAAGGGCGTTGCAACAACTTTACGTGAAAGCGTTAGTGCAAATCACAACAACTGGAGTGCGATATATTACACAAATAATACCCTATATGTTTCTAAAAAATATGAAATTACAGACATTGTAGATCGAGTTGGGGGTGGAGATTCCTTTTCTGCTGGCTTGATTTCGGGCATTCATTTTTATGATAATCCGCAAGACTCTCTAGAATTTGCTGTTGCTGCATCTTGTTTAAAACATAGCATATATGGTGATTGGAATTTTGTTGATAAAGCAGAAGTTGTGGCTTTGATGGGCGGAGATGGTTCAGGGCGAGTACAACGGTAGAGTATTTACCTCCAGTTTACAATATCATCAATAGATTTTCGTTTCTTTTCTCTTAATTTATCGCCTTCTTTTGCGTGGCCTATTGCAACAAGAAGGTGTATCTTTCCCTGTATGCCGAGCATTTTTTTTAGGGGTTTTTCATTAAACCATCCAAGAATGCAATTGTCAATTCCTTTTTCTTGGAGGGCGAGGGTAAGGTAGGT
>CAYJHL010000053.1:0-11163 GCA_964369585.1 uncultured Treponemataceae bacterium
CGCAAAACTCGGTAAGTAAAAATTAGCATGGATGCTAATTTTTACGTCAACCTCTAGGTGCTTTTGCAGGGTCCAAAGGCTTATTGTTTTTATATACCATAAAATTCATGCGGTCTTTACCAGATAAAGAATCATGACCAATGTCACCAAGAATTGTTCCATACGCAACATAATCACCTTTATCTACCGCAAGAGTACTTAATCCTGTATACACGTAAATATGTTCAGTTGTATCTTGCACAAATACCACTTGCCCAAAACCACGATACATACCACTAAATAATACAGTACCAGAGCGTATAGCCTTTACTTCTTCGCCTTTTGCACCTGTAAGCGCAACTCCTGATATTTTACCAGTTACATAGTTTACTTCAGTTGCTTTTACGGGCCATACTAAGCTTGTGTCTCCCCTTCTTGTACTTAATTCCCTTGGATCTTCTGTAGATTGAGGGAGACTAGGCACCGTTGGAGTTGAAGGTACAATTGCAACCGCTTGGCTGGCAGGAACTTTAAGAACTTGCCCAATTTTTAGAACTGAAGTAGCAGATAAGTTATTTATATTTCTAAGTTCATCTACTGAAATATTGTTTTTTCGTGAAATACTATACAGTGTATCGCCTGATATAACCGTATATTCGCTATAACTTATTGTACTAGCAGAAGTTTTTTCTGAAGAATCTGCATTTTTACTAGGAATAATAAGTTTTTGCCCAATTGTTATAGTATTACTTGAGCCCATGTTATTTGCATTTCGAATCTCATCGACCGTTACATCATACTTTCTGCTTAGAGAATACAATGTTTCAGATTTTTCAACCGTGTGTGTCAAGCTTTGAGAAAAAGTAAAACTTGTGCAAAACCATACTATTATTATAAAAGAAATTAACTGTTTCATACCTATACAGTATCGGTATATTTTTGCCTCTTATTTACTCAAAATCTGCAAAAAAAGCGTTTACATCAATCCCGTTAATTACTTTTCCTTCAGGATATATTTTTAAAAGATTTACCCTACCTGAGGTAAGCTGCTTTGATGTAATACCATGGCTTATAGAACTATCGGCTTCGACAAATGCTGCTATATGGTCCGCACAACGAACAAGCTTTCCATCAACAGGAGAATACGAATCAGTATTATATTTTTCGCATAAATCTTCATACGAAATATCTGGTAAAGTTATTTTTCCTTTTGGAGAGTCAAAAAGTATTCTATTTTCAAACTCATCATCAGTAAAAAACACTAATTCATCTACATAAAACTTTTCCATAAGCGGAATTAGTTCAGACTCTATCATATCAGCTTCAATTTGCTTTACAATCGCAGATAAGGTATCTGTGGCTTGTTTTACAGGAGAAATAATATCTCGCGTTACTGCTTCTGGTAAATCATGAAAAAGCGCAGAAAAATAATTATTATACATTCTTTTTTTGCAAAATGAAAAATCTTTACCAGTTTCCTTTGCATAAAACTTTGCAGATTGTCGACTTAATAAAAGCGTTAGCAAAGCCACAAAAAAAGAATGCCCTAGCACGGTAGTTTTAGGGACTCTTGGAGTTTGGTTCCAACGAATTTGAAAACGTAGTTGTTCTATTACCATTAGAAATTCATACGGCCGCTGTTTCATCATTAAAAGTTGTAACCCTTTCAAATCTAAATACGGTTGAATATCCCCATACAAGTCACGCTTAATGTTTTTTAATCGAAAATCCTCATTTACCACTGCGAGCATTTCAAACTCTCGTAAGGCAGAATATTTATGCGCAGCAATCATAATTCGCTCAGTAAGTGTAATTTCTCTATGCTTAGTATTTTGCTCTACAGTGTATGTACTAAACAGTTCAAAAAGTTCCGGATCATCTTTCATTAATTCTTTGTACTGCAACAAAATCCATTCATTTAGGCGCTCATACTCTTGAGGATACTCATTTTTTATACGACGTTGCAGTGGAGATTTTATATCGCAAAGGGCAATTTTTCGTAAAATATCAAATAAAGAAGCGTACATAAGCCACTCCCAATCTATATCATTGCCCTCTTCCTCTTCGAACTTTGCAATCATATATGCTATGACCATTTTTTCGCTCGATTTATCCATTTCGATTAAGTCAAATGGGCGAACAAGATCTGTCCATCGTTCGATAGAAAAACCTTCAAAAAGTTTTAATACAAAATCTCTACTTATCATCTTTTAACTTGATCCTTGTTCATACGGTTTACCAGCAACTCTCGGCGCATGGTTTTTACCACTAAATACTACAAGTGCTAAAAGCGTTATAGCGTATGGTAAAAGACTGAAAAACTCTGATGGGAAAAGCTCTCTAAGAGAGGCTATGTTTACAACATAAATTGAAAATGCTACGGCAGATCCAAACAACAGCGACGAACCTGTAATACCAAGTGGTCTCCACCTGCCAAACGAAATAGCCGCAATAGCAATAAACCCCGCACCATTTATAGTATTTGAAGTATATTGGATTGTCTGAGTTAATACTAAACATCCACCAGCTAAACCAGCTAATACACCAGAAATAATTACAGCAATATAGCGCATTTTACGCACTGGAACACCAGCAGATTCAACCGCATGCGGGTGTTCACCGCAGGCTCTAAGCCTAAGACCAAATGGAATCTTATACAAGAAAAACCATGCCCCAAGAATAACCACAAGAGCAATAATCGCTGTTGGGTATATACCAAATGGCCCTGGTAACATTCCTAATTGATATTGTCGGGTTCTGTCAGCATTAAAGAGAATTTGTGAAAAGAATACTGTTAAACCTGTAGACAAAAGGTTTATACCAGTTCCAGAAATTGTTTGGTCAGCATTTAATGACACTGCAGCGTATGCATGCAATAGTGAAAAAATACCCCCAGTAATTGAGCCAAATAATAAAGCAACCCAAACAGACCCCGTAAAGCCAGTTTCCATAAGAACGTGCGCTGCTGCTGCAGTAAAGGCTCCCATTCCCATTAAACCTTCCAAAGCAATATTTACAACACCTGACTTTTCACAAATCATACCACCAGCTGCTGCAATTAAAATAGGTGAAACTATCATTAAAACCGAAGGAATCATTCCAATTATTATATCCATTATTTATCTCCTTCGTTAGTAGTTTCATTTTGGTTTACTTGAGTTAATTGACGTTCAAGTTCTTTCTTTTGTTGATAAGCTAAATACATTTTTAATCCTGCACGTAAAGCAATAAACACAACGATAAGTCCCTGAATAATAAGGGTAATTTCTTTTGGAATACCATTGTCTTGCATAATTCCTTGGGCACGTGCTAGCATTCCAAATAAGAGACCTGCAACTAAGGTTCCACCTGCCGTTAAATTTCCAACAAGCGCAACGGCAATACCCGCAAAACCATATCCTTCTAAAACAGCAGGTATACGACCATATTCAAAGGAACCCAAAGCCACAGAAGCTCCAGCAAGGCCCGCAAAAGCACCAGAAATTGCCATAGCAAGCACAATACTCTTTACTACAGGAATACCAGAACAAAGGGCTGCATCTTTATTAAATCCTGTAGCTCTAAGACCAAACCCAAGATTAGTTTTTTCCATCAAAAACCAATAGAGTATAACAGCAATTGCTACAAAGAATATACTCATATTCATTTTAGATGTATTAGTTAGGGCATCTAAAAAGTCTAATCGTATTGAAGCTGTTTCTGAATATGTAGGAGTTTGATAGGTATTAGAACCAGGTATACGCAATAGAACTATTCGGCTTAGATATAAAGCTATATAGTTTAACATAATTGTTGCAACAACTTCCGAAACTTCAAATTTCGCTTTTAGAAATCCTACAATTCCACCCCACAGCGCACCAGCAAGCACAGCAAGCACCACTGCAACCATCCAGTGGATTCCTAAAACTTGCGGCCCGTAAATTCCAATAACAGTTGCAGTAGTAAGCCCAGCTAGGTATTGGCCCTCACCACCTATGTTAAAAAGCCCTGCTCTAGCTGCAAAAGCCATTGTTAACCCACAAAGAATATACGGAACAGAAATATTAATCCATTCGCCTACATAGCGAATTTCCCATCTCATGTCTCCACGATTATTCCAAAAAATACCTGTTAAAACTTGTAAAAATGATTCATACATACCTATAGGGTTTCTTCCTACAAATAATACCAGTAATGATCCAACAAAAAAACCTAATAATACTACCAAAACAGAAACAGCAGAATCCGAATGGAGTAAAAAGTTTACAAATGCATGTCGATTGTAGTCAACTTGTTTTATTGTTTTTAGCTTCACTCTGTAACCTCTCTTGTTTCTTTTTGCGAGTTATGCGTTGCAGAACTCGATAAGGTTGACGACGAAGACCGACTTCCTGCCATCATTGCCCCTATTTCTCTTTCGGTAACTTCACCTGCATTTGAAAGCCCAACAATTGAACCCTTAGAAATAGTTGCAATTCTATCACATAAGTTCATAATTTCATCAAGTTCAAACGAAATTAATAGTACTGCAGCACCTTGGTCTCGAATTTCAATAATACGTTTTCTAATGTAAGAAATTGCACCTACATCT
The DNA here is from genome assembly GCA_964369585.1 of uncultured Treponemataceae bacterium. GTDB lineage: Bacteria > Spirochaetota > Spirochaetia > Treponematales > Treponemataceae > CAYJFX01. The sequence goes on from CAYJHL010000053.1 coordinate 4,550, forward strand.
AAGCCTCGAGTTGGCTGAGCTACTATAAATACTTCTGGGGCAAGTTCAACCTCTCTGGCTATAATAAGCTTCTGCTGATTTCCCCCAGACATGCTTCCTGTTCGGGTTTGTGCACCACGCCCGGCTCTAATATCAAACTCTTCAATAAGCTGACTTGCCTTTTTTTCCATAGCAGAAAAGTTTAATACACCCATCTTTTGAGTATAAGGTGATTTATAATAATTCTTTATTACAGTGTTTTCAGCAATTGAAAACTCAGAAACAAATCCATGTTTATGCCTATCTTCAGGAATGTGTGCAATTCCTGCTTCTATTCTTTTTCGAATCGAATACTTAGATATATCAGTACCATTAAGGAAAATTTGACCTGATTCTATAGGAGATAGCCCCGTAATTGCATAAATTAACTCAGATTGACCATTCCCATCTACACCAGCAATGCCAACTATCTCCCCTGCTCTTACACCTAAGGTTAAATCATTAACTGCCATCTGCCCTCGAGAATCCTTAACAGAAATATGCTTTAAGCCCAAAACGGTTCTTGAAGGAAGGGCAGGAGCCTTTTCAATGTTAAAATCAACAGCTTTTCCAACCATCATTTCAGCTAAGTCATGTTCGGTTACATCGGCTACTGTTACAGTGTCAACAAGCTTCCCACGTCGTAAAACTGTGCATCGATCAGCAACGGCCTTAATTTCTTTAAGTTTATGTGTAATAATAATTATCGTTTTTCCCTCATCGCGTAAAAGACGAATAATGTTTATTAATTCATCTATTTCTTGAGGAGTAAGAACGGCAGTAGGTTCGTCAAAAATGATTATATTTGCATTTCTGTACAAAACCTTTAATATTTCAACCCGTTGTTGCATTCCAACGGTAATATCTTCAATTTTTGAAGTAGGATCTACCATAAGGCCATAGCGTTCTGATAATTCCTTCACACGCTTTTCAGCGCTTTTCAAATCTAAAATTCCAAACTTATTGGTAGACTCTAGCCCGAGCACAATATTTTCTGTAACGGTATAATTGTGTACCAGTTTAAAATGTTGGTGTACCATACCTATACCAAGGGCCGTTGCATCGTTTGAGTTTTTAATGGAAACCTCTTTCCCATTAACTGAAATTGTTCCTCTATCTGCAGCATACGAGCCAAAGAGAATAGACATAAGAGTGGACTTTCCAGCCCCATTTTCTCCCAATAATGACAACACTTCGTTTTTTCTAACCTTAATAGTTACGTTGTCATTGGCTACAACACCGGGAAAGGTTTTCGTTATCCCAACCATTTCTATAATATTTTCATTCATATAGTATTCTTTCCAAATAAAACAAGTGGTTGCATGTTTGCAACCACTCACAGAACAAATAATCAGTAATTATACATTGTTAATTATTAATTATTAATTGATTAGTCGTCTTTTGCACCTAATCCAGCAGGTACAGCACCAGCAGCTAAAGCATCTTTATATGTTTTGTAAACCATAATATCGCCAGCAATAATGTCAGCTTTAATTTCTTCAACTTCTGCTATAATATCAGCAGCAAGTTCAGTATTTGTAGAAGCATAGCCTACACCGTCTTTAGCCATATCTAGCTCAATTACGCCACCTTCAAATGTTCCGTCTTTAACATCAGTTAATGCCATAATTGCAGATGTTTCAACAAGTTTTAACATAGATGTTAATACTGCAGACTTTTCGCCTTCATAGATACCTTCTGCGTGTTGGTCTGAGTCTACACCAATAGCCCATACGTTTTGGCCTTGTACACGGTATTCTTTTGCTTGTGCAATTGTTCCGTTTCCTGAACCACCAGCAGCAGAGAAAATAGTGTATACTCCTGAATCGTACCAGTTTTTGGCTTGTGCTTTTGCTTTTTCTGGTGCACCCCAGTCATTTGTGTAATAATCTACAATAGCTGAATCTGGAAGATTAGGCATTACATGGCGCAAACCTTGAATATAACCAACTTCAAATTTAGTAATTACTGCACCTGGAACACCACCAATAAATCCAAATTTAGGATTAGTAATACCATCTTTTTGTGCTTGAAGCGCTGCAATAGCACCTACAAGGAAAGATCCTTGTTCTTCGGCATATACATATTCTTGTACATTAGGAACACCTACCCAGTTAACGTCAACAATCATGAATGGTTGTTCTGGATATTCTTTTGCAACTTCACCGATAGCGTCAGCAAATGTGAATCCAGTTGCTACAATAAGATCATAACCTCTGTCCGCAGCTTGTTTTAAGTTTGGAACATACAAGTCTTGTGTTTGACAAGTAACAACATCATATAATGTTCCTCTACCTGATTGATCTTCCCAAGTATCTCCGTAGAACTCAAGAACACCTCTCCATGCAGCAGCATTAAAAGACTTATCGTCAATACCAGTTGCATCGGTAATTAAGCGAACTGTTGGCATATCACTATCTGCAGAATCTTTAGACCCACCTGCAAAAACCATTGAAGTGACAAGAGCCAAAACAATCATAACACATAAAAGTTTTTTCATTTTTTTTACCTCCGTAAAAATTATATTTCCTTCTAATATTTTATCATTGTTTTTAGTAAAACACAATATGCTATTAATAATTAATAATTAATAATTAACATTTTTTTTTAGTTTTTCAACTTGCGCTAACTTTTTTTTCGATATAAAATATTCCATGACAACAAATCTAAATGCATACAATGAAATTAATAAAGATTGGAACATCAAAAAATTTTCATTGTATGGTCTTTTAAAAAATCTTAAATTTTTTGAACCCTATTTACTTATTTATTTAACAGGTAACGATTTAACCCTTTTACAAATTGGACTTCTTTTTTCAATTCGCGAAATAATCATAAATGTTTTTGAAATACCATCAGGTATCATAGCAGACTATTTTGGTCGTAAAAAAGAATTATATGTATGTTTTTTATTTTATATCTTATCGTTTATAATGTTCTTTTTAAGTAAGAGTTTTGGTGGGGCTGCTGTTGCGATGATGTTTTTTGGACTTGGTGAAGCGTTTCGCTCTGGCAGCCACAAGGCAATGATTTATTCTTACCTAGAACAAAAAAATTGGGAAGAACACAAAACCTATGTGTATGGAAAAACACGCAGTACTTCTTTAGTGGGAAGCGCAATTAGCTCAATTATTGGTATTGTGATTATTCTAAATGTCCCAAACTCAGGATATATATTTTTAGCATCAACCATCCCCTACGTTATAGACTTTTTTCTCGTTCTTTCATACCCTAAATCGCTCGATAAAGGTGAAATAAGCGAGCATTTAAGATTTAAAGATCTTATTGTAATAATGAAAAATAGCTTACTAAACAACAAAAACTTGCAAAAAATGCTTATTGCAAACGGTATTTTTGAGGCTGTGTTAAGTTCTATGAAAGACTTTATTCAGCCTATTTTAAGTGCAATAATTATTGGAACAGGTTTTTTATTGCTTTCAAATCTTAGTGCTGAAGATAATCTTTCAATTTTACTAGGTCTTATGTATGCTGTATTAAATGTACTTAGTGCTTTCGCATCAAAAAACTCATTTAGGGTAAAACTTCTATTTGGGGGATCTAAATCACTCAATATTTTGTATATACTTTATGCATTTACACTTATTGCTCTTGGTTTTTCTATTGAATACACAGTACTTGTTTGTATATTATTCGTACTCGTAAATTTTTGGCAAAATATTCGAAAGCCTATATTTATTGACGTACTTGATGATAATATGGAAAAAGCACAACGGGCTACAATTTTAAGTGTATCAGCACAATTAAAGTCCCTTTTTATAATTGTATTGGCACCACTTGCAGGATATTTAGCAGATTCTTTTGGCATGAATGTATTGATGTTTTGCTTTGCAGGCATTATGTGTCTCTTATATCCTCTATCTCGCGTAGTAAGCAAATAAAATAGCCGTTAACTTTATAAAAAGAGGCTGCCGCACAAAAGTGAGGCAGCCTCTTTTTCAAATGGTTATTAGTATGAATTATAACGCAATTTCTGCTTTTAAAGTTAATACACCATTATCCATTGATTCTTCAGAAGCCTTTATGCCACCAATAGTGGATGTTCCCGTTGAGTATGAAAAATTATCCCATTTTAGAGCCAGAACGGTATTAGAAACTAATCCTGCTAATTGAACTTCTACTACAGGAAGTAAGCTTGTACCAAATGTTACATCAGAACCTTTATGAGAACCAGCGTAACCAAAAAGGAGTCCCATGGCTGGAGTAATTGTTAGGTCTCCAACTGGAATATCATAGTCTACGGCAAGCCCAACTTGTGAGGCAAGCTTATTTAATGCGCCATTCATTGCATCTTTTGCCGTTTTTTGACCCGCATTCCACAATACTTCCCCTGCATTAGAGCCAAAGTTTGTGCTAAATAGCACTTGCGCATTTAAACCTTGTACAATATCGCCCGTATGAAGCATAAACAGGAATGGAAGTTTTGTTTGTAAGCCGTTTGGCAAAAAGTCAATAGATGTAAAAAGAGAAACACCAGGTAAAAGCATTCCATCCCCATCATCTGTTGATTTTGAGTCTGGAGTCCCTACATACGCAAGTTTATTGTCGTAGAAATCGTATAATAAAGAATCTCCTTCTGTAGCTTCACCCCAGCCAAAGTTAATCCCAAACCCCATTATGCTTTCAGTAATCAAAAGAACATTGGTACCTTCATTAAAGTCTCCAAATAAATTATAGGTTAGAACTGGTGTTAGAGAAAATATTCCAATAGGAGCTTTATATTGAGTCCCTGCAAAAACTGAAAAGTCTCCAGGACGAGTTCCACTTATAGCATACGCACCACCTAGCCCTATAAGAAGGTCATCTATTGGTGTAACCATCGAATAAAGGCCTACAGCATAATTATTGGTAAAGTTTATTGCACTATCTTCATCTACAATATATAATCGGTACGATTCTCCTGCTGGTATTACCCAGTTTCCATTAACAACCCTGTACGGAATATCCCCAACATTAGTGTATAGCTCCCCTTCTACATACGGTATTATTAAATCATCAGTTTGGCTATTATTTTCACCCTCAATATACACAAAACTATCAGTAGTATATTCCCTTTGCGTACGAACAGAACCTTCTACTGAAAAGATATCATTTGCATAACCTGCGCTAAAGCCTTGATAATACCCAAATTTTGAAGAAGGGTCATCCTCTTTATAGTATATTCCAGCACCATTTATGGTATCTTCATTATCATATCCTAAGGCATATGGATAATTAAACTCATCTCCATAATCAAAGTCACCGCTTTCTATTCCTACAAATGCATCATATATATGAATAACTGCTTTATCTATGATAACTTCATCGCTTTTAAATGTTGGAATTGTTCCCGATTGTCCATCCACTTCTAAAAGAGCTTCACCGTCGAGCTTTAGTATAAGTTCTCCCCAAAGGCCATATCCTATCGTTGAATGTGTCATATCTGGTGGGAGGAAATGTAACTGTAAATCAATATTTGTTTCGTTTAAAAACCCTGTTTCACCAGTATTTAAGTTTGCACCAAAAGTTACAGAAGCATCAGCTTCTAATGTTATAGTATCTACATCTGCAAGTGGTGTTGCTGCATACATAAAACTCGCAAACAAACATACAATAATAAATACATTTTTTTTCATAATTACCTCGTTATTAAATGTTTTACATTTAGTAAAACACCACAAAACCTTTTCGGTTACAATATATACTAAAATTTACTTTGTTTCAAGAATTATATATAGTTTTAATTATTACTGTTTTTCATAAATCATACATTTAAATACAATTTTTTTAAATTTCTCTACCGTTTTTTCACTTTGTAGCCATATATATAGTATGCGGTTTTTCGTATTGTAAATTTTGAAAAAAAGAGGTATAATTATGAGTGTAGAACAACTTGTGCCAACTAACGATTACTTTGTGCGCTATTTATTTGCAAACCCCGGAAACGAAGGTATCTTGCTTCATTTTCTAAATGCATTACGTAAAGACGCAGGAGAAGTACCATTTAAAGAAGTTGAACTTTTAGATACATTTAATCTAAAAGAAAATGTACTGGAAAGAGAAACCGTCGTAGATGTAAAAGCAAAAACCGATACTGATGAGCTTATCATGGTTGAAGTACAAAATGTAACAAATACAAGATTTATTCCACGCATCTTGTATTACATTGCAGTAAACTACGCAAAACAAGTTAATGTAAACATAAAAGACTTTGAAATGAAAAAACAAGGCAAAATTGATTATTCAAATTTAAAGCCTGTTATAAGTGTTAGCCTTGTTAATGATGATCTACATATAGAATCAAAAAGGGCTCACAGTGTATATAGAATGAATGATGTACTTACTGGTAAGTCTTTAAGTAATGATTGGGAAGTGCATTTAGTAGAGTTACAAAAAGATAATTCAGGCGTTCATATAGATTTACAGCTTTGGATGCGATTTTTTACATCTAAAAACTTGGAGGAAGATATAGTGAATATAGCAGAACTAAACAATTACTTTGACGATGTATACGATCAATATAAAAAGTTTTCAGGAGATGTAGAACTCATGGAAAAATATAGAGATATTCAAGCCTATCGCATGTACCAAATGGATCT
>CAYJHL010000054.1:0-11082 GCA_964369585.1 uncultured Treponemataceae bacterium
TCGCTCGTGGGCTATGACCACCGGTAGGGATTTGCACCCTGCCCTGAAGATTTATTATATGATAAAAATATATCCAAAAACAAAAATTATGTCAACATAGTGAGTGAGAAAATCACACTAAAAAATAGAAAACGCAATTTGAAAGGTATTTGAACCAGTTATTCCCAAATTGCATAAAAAGTATTAGACTCTGTTATTTTTTTTGAAAAATCAAAGATACTCCCTTCAGAAGAAAGAGACCATCCTAAAAAATTTTTACCTTCTAAATAGGGAACAGGAAAGGACGCAAGCGAAGATCCTGTTTTTATCGGAACAGGAGGAATATAACCACCACCTTCTGAATCAAATGTTAATTCATGCCAGTTAGTGTGTATCCCTTTTACAACCTCTACTGTCCCTGAGTCCCAATTATCAACCCAATTTGTTCCTTCAAAAGTGCTTTCAAGAAATACCGTTAAAGAATTGCAATTCAGAAAAGCATTAGACTCTATTGTTTCTAACCCCAAAGGAATAACAATCTCTGTTAACTGACGGCAATTCATAAATGCTCCATTTTCTATTAATGAAACATTATTACCAATATATGCACTGTTCAAAGAAGTACAGTTTGCAAACGCTTCTTCCTTTATAATTTTGAGACTTTCGGGGAATACAATTGTTTCTAATGACGAACAAGAACTAAAAGCATTGCTTCCTATAGTTTCTACACCTTCTTGCAATGCCACCGTTTTTAAATTACTGCACCCACTAAAAGCATTATCACCCACGCTAACAATTGTTTGAGGTAAAACAAGCGAAGTAATAGAAGTATTAAACTCAAAAGCACCATTTTCTATACCTACAACTACTTTACCTTCATACATTTCTGGAATTGTTACAATACCTGTGGTATAGCTAGTACCTTTAACCGTGTAGGTATCATCACTACCTAAAATAAAATCTAAAATTTCATGAATTGGTATAGGAGGAGTTATAGGATCATCAGGGCTTGTAGTATCAGAGGGAGTCTTATTTTGTCCGCTATCTGCGATGAGATTGTTTGATAGAAAGCCTGAAACATCAGTGACTAACAGTTCACAAGATGTAAAAATAAAAAGTACAGCATAAATCCATAATAGAGATTTCTTCATTTTTTTCCTCTCTTCTTCCTTAAAGAAAAGCAAACACTCCCTATTTCGCTCTTCGGTTACTTATATTATAACCCATATTTGCTATTTGTCTATGTGCATTTTGGCACATTTTTTATTAAAATTTCCACCCTCCGGAGACAGTAGGCACAATCATTTGGATAAAACTATCCTCTATAAAGAACGATACCACATAATCTATCCCTATATTCAAATGCAAATTCTTATTAACAAAATACTGAAGTGCAATACCTGTTACAGGCGTTATGCCAAGCGCATTTAAATAGCTGTCATTACTTTTACCGTTTTCAGAAACATTTAATTGATGCAGATAGGTTACCCCTCCACCAATATTAATATCTAAAAACAAGTTGTCTTCAACAAGAAGATGCTTATATACAAACTGGAGAGACATCGGAAAAAGGTGTGCATGCACCTCAAATTTATCTACTTTATGCTGTAATACTAGGGCTTGAGCAAAAAACCGCAATCCAAAACTTCCATACGGCTTTTCTATGGGAAAATAGGAAAGATTCATGCTTGCACCTACAGGCAAAAGCGGTACATCTAATTGTGGAACGATCGTCCCGCCAGAGAGAAAAATTGCAGGTGCATATGACGCTGCTAACAACAGATTTTGAGAAACATCTCGCACAACAGACACGCTCTGAGAGGAATCTTCCAACCCTCCAGGATTAGATACAGAGAGTCTATACATACCCTCAGTAAAACGATATTTATCAAACCCTATCACCGTTGTTTCGGCATCTCTATTTTCAATACTTCCATAAAGAATAGTACCATCTTCGTGCTGCAAGCTATACACTGTGTTATATGTTGTATTTTCTGCAACCACCGTAAAGCGCCCCTCAAAGTCATCATCGAGGACTATTGTTTGCGGCGAAAACAAGTTTATAATAGGTAACTCAGCCTTGTGGATTGCAAACTCATACCAAGCAGAAGCAGGCTCTGCTTTATTAAGCACATTATAAACAATTATTTTATAATGATAGTAACCTACAGGAAAGTGGAGGTTCAAAACATTCTCTTGTACTGTATACTGATTATATGCTACCCAATTACCTTTTTCATCCTGTTTTTCAATAACCACTTCGTATTTACTTGCATATGGAACAGAATCCCATGTGAGATGTTGCGTAAAAGAGTCAACCTGAGAAATTTCTTGAGAAAAACAAAAAGAACTAAACCCTAATAGGAAAAAAATTAAGGCATAAGTATTTATCCTATTGACCATATAAATCTCCTAATGTATTATCCTTTGGAATAATAATTTGAGGCAAATCAATAACAAAAGACTGGGTTACAATATCCCCTCTTTGAATCGCCTTATTCGGTAAATGTCGCATTGCTTCTACACTCCACGTGAAGGTGCCTCTATCTAAAAGAGAAAGGTCTTCAAAATGATATGAGGTTTTATTTTCTAATACTTCTTCAAGTATCACAGAATTATTGTTATCTTTAAGTATAAAAGTATATGTATCTGCATCTAAAACTGGCTGCCATGAAAAATTAATATTCTCATTATTAGAAAGATATTCTATTCCAAACACCTCTTTGTGTGATGGGTTCAATAAAATGGCCTCAGGAAGTAATTCAAGAGGTTGTACCACAATGCGGTTAGGTTCTATAGCACTAATATCGTAACCTTGATCAGTTTTTCCTATAACAGTCCAATACCACGTTCCTTCACTAAGAGAAGGAAGAGTTATTACGTTAGGTGGGTTTTCAACACGCATTACTATTTCTGAGCTACGAGGATTAATTCCACTCCTTCTCGAAGAAACACTTAAACCTCTCTCTTGAGATGATAAAATAAACTCAGATTCTACCACCCTCTCAAAACTTTCCCACTCAACTTTTTGAGGACTTAATACTGCGGAAATTCCATCGACTACACTGCCGCTTCTTGGATTCGTTAGCTTAATTGGTTCTATCGCACGAGTAGAAAAAGAAACCTTTGATACGTCACTCTTTACAATTGTTCCAGAAGCTGTCTCTTCTACAACCGCGCGAACTTCGAGCGAATAACTTGTTTTTGGCAAGCTATACATAGACAAAGATAATGAAGTTTCGGTGACAAAAAGGTTTTCATAGACAGGATTTTCTCTATTGGATGTCTCAAAAAGTTGTAATTCATAGTATTGCGCATTTGGAGCGGCATCCCATACAAAAGATATTCCCTCTGAAGGGAAAACAACTAGATTACTATTCGAAACAGGACTCAGAATATTTGCAGCCTCTAGTTCATATTCAACAAAAAAAGATTTCGCTTCTGATGCAAATTCCAAACCTATATCTTCATTTTTTGAGACTATTCTCCAAAACCATTTACCCACAGGCAAAGAAACTCCATCTACAAAATTTGCAGATGATTTTATCTCACTAATAATAGATTCAAACCCCTCGCTATTCGATAGTTGGAAAAAGACATCATAAGGAATATTTGTATCCCATGTAAAATGCACGCTTTCCAGAGAGTTTTCAGAAATAATTTCCCCATCCTGTGGCAATAATACTTCTTGCTTAAATGTTCCTTTAAGTGCTAAAAACGGCCTTATCTCTCCAACAGGAGAAGAATTTCCTTCTGAATCAGTTTGCGTTACAGCCCAGTACCAGTTTCCATCACTGAGTATTGGCTCGGTTGAAGGAATACTGTAGTAGTTGTTTTTTGTTCGTTCTGTAAATAAAGGAGAAGTCATATCTGGGTTTTTGCTTAATGATATAGTATAGAAATCAGCTTCAACACTGTGCATCCATGAAAAGTGTTGATCAATACTTGTATCCAGAAAGTCATTCGCCATTGGGAAGGTTAGACTTACCGGCACTTGATCTTCAAGTTTCGAAACCTTAAACTGGGTCGCAGTCATAATGTCTTTCTTTTCAAGAATAATACTTTCAGGATAAGAAGGGGTTGCCCTCCAATACCAAGTACCTTCTTCAAGAGTTGTAATAATGCTTGATGGTTGAGTCGTTATTTGAGAAATAATAGGATTATCCATCTCATTGTTATTTGAAACTTCAAAAAGCCAATTTATTGCGTACGCATCATCTGTCCATAAAAATCGGATAGAAGGAGGTCGTGATGCATAGGTGTATAGCTCTTGAAAAGATGGAACAATAGCTTTGGGAGCTTCAGAGGGCAAAACTCTAAACTTCCCGCTTTTTCCATTATCAGGAGTATTAGCATACAGTCTCCAATACCACATACCATCTTCCATATCCACCGTTATTGCGTGAAGATTAGTAACAGTATGCTGAATAGGAATAATTGAAAAATCCTTTTGTTCAGATAGTTCAAGAACATATGTATCTTTTGAGTCTTGCGGTATATCCCAACTAAAGAAAACAGGAACGGTATCTCCTTTTTGCCTTAAATACTTTGCATTAACGACCGGAGAGTAGACTGATACAATTGGTTCGATTACAGAACCTTCTTGATTATCAAATAATAGCCCTTCCCCTTCTCCCAACAAATGTTCAACCAAAGTATCTTCTGAAAAAAGACTCGCACTACCATCCATAACTTGAACTTCAAGTGGTGCAGAAGGATTGGCTTGGAGTATTCCATCAATCATTTGAGTTTGTATACTTGCCGCTAACGAAGATCCTGCAGCAAGGTCTACAGTTGTAGCTTCTGTAACAAGTTGGATTCCATTACTAGACTCTGAAGAAATAATAGAAATCTCTCCTCCAGTAAAGTCGATAGAAGCACCTTCTTCGCTAAAAAATATTTGCGCAAGCGATTGATCATATAAATTGATAACGTTTCCATCGTAGAAAGTTATTGTTGCTTCAGATAAGTCTGCTGTTCTAATTATATCACCATTATAAATTGGAGTATTTTGCTTTACTCTATCCCACAAAACTCTATCCGAAAGCTTCCGTTGTGCCGATTTATACTTAAACGTAATTACAGCTATAGGTTCTTCATTAGCTTTAGAAAGAGATCTATTGAACGAAAGATAAAATGCATAAAGACTCGCAATACATCCAATTGTACATAGTAAAAAAGTAAAAAAATCGGCGACCTTCGAGGATTTACTTTTTTTACCTAAAATAATAGCAGTTTCTTTTTTCTCTTCTAGAGGGATAAAAATGTCATTAGCTACAGTTTCAGTCTCTATAGGTTCTATTATTTTTTCATCTTCGATAGGATTTTTTGTATTTAGATTTTCATCGTTAAGCAAGTCTGCAAAATCTTCAAGAGTGTAAAAACTCTTTTCTTCTTCTAGATATTCTATAGGCACTATATCTAAAACTTCTTCAAACAATTCTTCCACTTCGTGCTCTGGCTCAATATCTTCGGAACGCATCTCAGGTAATACTGCTTGTGCTGCTTTTTTTATTCCTTCATACAGAGAGTCTGTTTGATTTCTCCACTTTTTAAATGGAACAAGTTCGTGCTCATAATCTTTTGTATTGTTTTTAAGAAATTCATTCTCTTGTTCGATTTCATTTTTCCATTTAGAGAATGTCACTAGCTTTTCGCTTCGAGAAGGTTGTCTTTCTCCAGCATGAACTCGAGAACTAGAATCTTCTTTTCTTAAAGAAGATTCAACCTCTGCAGTATTAGCAGAGGAAGTACTTGTTACTATACTTGTGTCAGTATTTTTTTGAGAAGGCATTTCATTATCATCTATTGTACTTTTAAATTTATTAGCCAAATCCAAAAGGCCTCTATTACTCAACTTTGTACTTCCTCTCTTCAACATTAACATCAATGTTTGTTAAGTCAGGCGTTGGGAATCCTAACTCTTCTCGAAGTTCTTGTAATGTCTTTGGACCAAGCAAGCCTACCCCAGGAATGGCTGTTTCTTTTGGCATGTTTATTACAGCATAAATTGAAACAGGTTTTTCCTTTCCTTTTACGCTCACAGAAGGCATTTTTTCGACAAGAACATAATCTTTTACTAATTTATATGTTCCTTCGGTAATAAGTATGTCCGTGCAAAAAAGTTTTGTAAGCATCTCCGTTCTTGATGCAAGATTTACCGCATCACCTATTACCGTATACTCCATATGGCTTTTTGACCCCATTTGACCTGCAACAACAGCCCCACTATTGAGTCCACACCCAATTGTAATTATTGGCTCTTTTTCACTTCCTCTGCCAACGTTAAATTCCTTGAGAGCTGCTCTCATCATTAAAGACGCTCTTACACCATTTAATGCATCAGCAGCAATATCTCCCGTTGTAGCGGATGCGCCCCAGACAGCCATTACAGCATCGCCAATATATTTGTCTACACTCCCATTTGTTTTTCTAACACATTCAACCATACGGCTCATATAATCATTCAAAAATTCAATAACTTCTGCTGGCTCAAGCTTTTCAGAAATCTCGGTAAAAGATCTAATGTCAGAAAAGAATACAGTTACATTTTTTGTTTCACCGCCAAGCTCTAAGTCACCTTGCATAGCTTTTTTTGCTATGTCTAAGTTTACAAATCGTCCAAATGTTTCAAGTCCTTTACTCATACTTATAAAACGCGATGTTAAAAGGCCTATCTCATCATGGCTATTTGGTTTTAAATCTAAAGAAAAATTACCTCTTTCAATTTGCTCAGAAGCCTCTGTAAGTATAGTTACTGGCTTTGTAATTGAATTTGAAAAAAGTCGAATAAACATTATTAATAAAAAAAGTATCGCCACAGCTAACAAAGAATTTTGATATAAAGTAGTATCAACACCTTCAAAAACTAAAGATGATTCTATCGTCGTAACAATAGCAATATCACCCAAAGGTAGCTTTGTATACGCGCCAAAAAACTCAACTCCAGCTGAGTCGGCAAAAATAATTTGCCTGTTTTCATCGTTGTTTTTTCTCATTTGGTCTACGAGTGAAATATGCGATAAATTTGCAGCTGAATACACAAGGTCAAAGTCAGAGTGAACTAAAATGTCATTTGAATCGTTAATCATAAAAGATGTATTTGTAGTACCACTACCAAATGTTTCTACGAGATTTTCAACAGAAAAAATAGTAACAATTACAGAGCCTCTCCAAGGATTTAAAAGAGCAACAGAAGGCACCCCAAAGGCAGCAGTTGCATTTACTACAATTAGCTCGCCGTTTATTGCACGCTCAATTGAAGGGGTTAACATACTTAAAAAAGAGTAATATGTTTCACTTAAAACTCCGTTTATTTCAAAAAACTGAGTATTAAGCAATTCCACTATACCAGGCACTGCAACAACAGCTATATTGGGGTTTCCTTCAAAAAGTAAGTTTCCAAAAGAAGAAAGATTTTCATCATCAAAACCAAGTACTGAAAGCGATGAAACAAAGAGAGCCACATTATCACGTATACTTGTTAATTCATATTCAGCAGTATCAGCTGCCTGAGAGTTTATTGCATGATTGCTTTGCTCAGCAGTTAATTGAACATCCTGCCGAATAAAGTATGTTGCGAGAGTTGTAAGTATACCGAGGGCAAAAACTGCTAGAGTAGTATTAAGCAATACCAACTTTAGCGCAATGGGAAATTTAACTTTTTTTATCATCTTCTCTTCCTTAACTGCCATATATTTTAACACATAATTATGTTTTTTTCATGTTTTTTATTAAAACAATACAAAAAAAAGATTATTTTTTTCCTCATATCTATACTATTGACATTTTTTGTGTATATGCTATAATGACATTTATACATGCAAATGTCAAACAAAGGATAATATTATGACTAAGTATACTTTTTTATTTTCAGGACAAGGGGCTCAACATCAAGGAATGGTGAAAGAACTCTGTGAGCAATACCCTACAGCACAAAAAACAATCAACACTATTAGTGATATTACAGGTGAAAATATTGCTGATCTTTTATGGAACACAGAAGCAAGCGAGCTTTCACGAAGTGATAAAAGCCAACTTGCTATTACTGCAACATCACAAGCCATCATGGCTGTTTTAGCTGAAAAATCTGTTGCACCTAGTGCTGCTTGTGGCTTTAGCCTCGGTGAATTTTCTGCTCTTTATGCAGCAGGGGTATTAGATTTTGAAACAATGATACGGTTAGTGCAAAAGCGCGGTCAAATTATGCAAACAGCTTGTGATGAAATTTCTGCGAAATCTACAGAAGGGCAAGTACCAGGGATGGCAGCAGTACTTAAACTCACTCCAGATCAAGTAATTAATGCATTAAAGCCTCATACAGAGAAAGGAATTGTGTTCCCTGTAAATATGAACAGTCCCATGCAAACAGTAATTGCAGGAACAGCAGAAGGTCTTGCAATTGCAGAGACAGTATGTAAAGAAGCAGGGGCAAAACGAGTATTAAAACTTGCCGTAGCAGGACCGTTCCATTCTCCTCTTATGCAAAATGCAGCAGAGGCCTTTGCAACAGAATTAGAATCAATTACCTTTTCAAATCCAACAATCCCACTATTTTCAAATGTAACAGGAAAACTCGTAGAAAGCGGTGAAGAAGCAAAGAAAAATGCAGTTCTTCATATTACACATCCTGTACTTTGGACAACCATAGAGACTAATCTCGCCGAGCTCATGAAAGATGGATCCGACTGGAATCTTTTAGAAGTAGGACCGGGTGCTACGTTATGCGGACTATGGAGAGACAGTGGCTTTAATGCAGTAGAAGGGACATCCGGTTGGACATGTAGCGCCACAGGAAAAATTGATGAGTTTAACTCAATTATTGAAAGTCTATAAATAAACTAATATAAAGAGGTAACATATGTTATTACAAAACAAAAAAGCATTGGTAACAGGTTCTTCAAGAGGAATCGGAAAAGAAATTGCACGCCGTTTTATTGAAGAAGGCTGCACCGTTTGGGGTATTTGCACAAAACCATCAGAGGCAAAAGCAGAACTTGAAACCCTTGCAAAAGAGCATAATGTCGCTTTTCATGAAGTGTGTGTAGATTGCAAAGATGCAGAAGCTCTTACATTAGCAGTAAAAAAAATACTTGAAGAATCAAGCGGGTTAGATATTTTAGTAAACAATGCGGGAATCACTAAAGATGGCTTATCATTCAGAATGAAGCTTGAAGACTGGGAAGACGTATTAAAAATTAATCTTACAGGAGCTTTTATAGCTAGTCAGGTTGTATCATCAGATATGATTAGAAAAAGAAGCGGATCCATTATCAATATGTCAAGCATAGTTGGCATCCATGGCCAAGGAGGCCAAGTAAATTATAGTGCAAGTAAAGCAGGTCTTATAGGGTATACAAAAAGCTTAGCAAAAGAAACTGCAAGTAGAGGTGTACGAGTAAACGCCATTGCACCTGGCTTTATTGCAACAGAAATGACAGCAGCAGTGAATGAAGAAGCCCAAAAAACATGGCTTGAAACAATTCCTTTAAAAAGAGCAGGAACAGTAAAAGAAGTTGCTGATGCAACAGTGTTTTTAGCTTCAGACCTATCAACATATATAACTGGACAAGTTATTGGTGTAGATGGTGGGATGGGTGCTTAGGTAATTAATAATTAATAATGCATAATTATGTTGCTGCATGATGGAAACTGTCGCAAGTACCACTTTAACTTTTGGTATATGAGAGACTTTTCTTTTTGCAAAATGATTAATATTAATTATGACTTGTTAACTATTAATTAAAAAAGAAATATTACTTATTAATTGTTAATTATTAATTAGCAAAAGGAGATAAAAATATGAAAAGAGTTGTTGTAACAGGAATGGGGGCTATAACCTCACTTGGAAACACATTAGAAGAAACATGGAAAGGTGTAAAAGAAGGAAAAAGCGGTGTAGGAAAAATCACTTCTTTTGACTGTGAAAGCTATAAAGTACAAATTGCTGGCGAAGTTAAAGACTTTGATGCTTCATTGTATATCGAAAAAAAAGACGCGCGAAAAATGGGGCGCTTTACACAATTTGCAGTAGCAGCAACAAAGCAAGCGCTCGATGATGCAGGCTTATCCAAAGAAAGTTTAGACCCATACAGAACAAGCGTAATGCTTGGAAACGGTATCGGTGGTTTTGAATACTATGAATCAGCATTCAAAAAATATTTTGAAGCTGGAGCTGATAGAATCCCGCCAATGAGTATTCCTCTATTTATACCAAATGAAGCTGCAGGAAACATCAGTATGCAATTTGGTTTACACGGTTCATCTTTAACGATGGTTACAGCTTGTGCATCAGGAACAGACGCTCTAGGGGCTGCACTTGATCAAATTAGAGCAGGCCGTGCAGATATTTGTATTTCTGGTGGAACTGAAGCTACTATTACAGGTTTCGGTATAGGATCTTTCACCGTTTTAACTGCTCTTAATTCTGCATCAAATGATGACCCTCAAGCAGCTTGCTGTCCTTTCGATAAAAAACGAAGTGGCTTTATTATGGGTGAAGGTGCAGGTATTCTTATTTTAGAAGAATACGAACATGCCAAAGCGCGTGGAGCTAAAATCTATGCAGAATTTGCAGGATACGGTGCGACATGTGATGCTTATCACTTAACCAGCCCAGACCCATCAGGAGATTCCGGCGCAATGGCAATGACTCTTGCAATGAAAGATGCAGGTGTTAAGCCAGAAGATGTACAATACTATAATGCACACGGAACATCTACTCCAATAAATGATCCATCAGAAACAGCAATGATAAAAAAAGCCTTTGGTGATCATGCCTATAAAATGAAAGTGTCTTCAACTAAATCTATGACAGGACACTGTTTAGGTGCTGCAGGTGGTCTTGAAGCTATTTTTGCAATTAAAGCAATTAACGATAACTTTGCTCCTCCTACCATTAACCTTACAGAACCAGACTTAGAACAAGGCTGTGACCTAGATTACGTTCCTAACAAAGGCGTAGAATGTGAGATTACATGCGCAGCATCAGGTTCTCTCGGTTTTGGCGGACACAATGGTGTTGTAGTATTTAAGCAAATAGACTAAACAAGGAGATTCATATGAGTGTAACAAAAGATATAGAATCATTAATTCCACACAGAG
>CAYJHL010000055.1:0-10979 GCA_964369585.1 uncultured Treponemataceae bacterium
GAATATATAGTAATCATTAAAAAAAATCAAGCACACATGTTGTTTTTTGCGGTTTATTACCGTATTTTGCATGTTAAACATACATTTTTGAACATGTTTAATAATTGAGATATTTATATAGGACTAGAAAAGAATTGCAGTTTAAAGCACCTCTGTTATCGAATGAATAATAGGAAAGTAAGCGGCAAACCCGGTTGATTCAATTGCAAGTTTTACAATATTTGAAGGGTTCATAATGTATAATTTATGCCCATATGTTTCACCATCCTCATATCCTACCATGAGTGAACCTAACCCTGAGGATGAGATAGTTCTCACTTGCGATAGATCTAAAACAAGCTCATTGTCTTTGATAAGTTCTACTAGCTTTTGCTGTAAGTCGGTGTAGGTGTATGAGTTTAAATTTCCTTGAACCTCTAATAACATATAGTTTGCGCCTTTTTTTTCCGTAATTGTTAATTGTTCCATCGTTTATTCCTTATTTTACTATTTTTAGTACTAAAATGCTCACATCATCTGTAATTCCTTTTGCAGTAAATGATTGTAAATCATCAAACAAAAATGAGCATATATTTTGTGCAGGAAAGGATCTATTTTCTTGCAAAAGTTTTTCAATACGTCTCTTTCCATACTCTTCACCTCTAAGAGATAAAGAGTCAGTTACTCCATCACTACATGTTAAGATAACATCGCCTTTATTAAGTTGTATTTTTTTTACAGTAAGTAATTCACTTATATTGTCAACAAAGCCTAGTACTTTTCCTTCTCCTTGTATCTCGATTACATTATTATATGATTTCGTATAAAGGAATATACCTGGCACACCACAGTTTACATAATATAGCATACTGTTGCTACTATCATAAATAATAAAAGTACCTGCAAAA
This sequence comes from uncultured Treponemataceae bacterium, assembly GCA_964369585.1. Taxonomy (GTDB): domain Bacteria; phylum Spirochaetota; class Spirochaetia; order Treponematales; family Treponemataceae; genus CAYJFX01. The sequence continues at coordinate 888 of CAYJHL010000055.1, forward strand.
AAAGTTCCTCTTGGTAAGTTGTGTTTAATAAAACTATTAAGCTTATTGAGCAGTCCAATAAAGTCACTGGAATCCCTTAAGAAAGTCCGTATAAAAGACTTAAGAATTATCATACACATACTCGCATTAAGGCCTCGCCCTGAAACATCACCAATTACGAACATATGCCGAGTATCAGTAAGGCGGATCAAGTCAATAAAGTCACCTCCTAAATTCCGAGGAGAACGAGATAGATAGCCTAAGTCGATTGATAAGTTGTTTATTGGATCTACATTTTTATACACTGACTCAGTTACCTGTCCGGAAAACTCTATTTCTCGGCTGATAATCTTCATAAGAGTTTCTTTCATACTTATTTGTAAATAATAGCCAAATACAAAAAAATTCGTATAAAAATATTTCATTACACTTTCATCATGTTTACTATAGTGTACAGAGCGCATTTTCGGTCCAAACGAAATAATACCAATTAAATGACGCTCACCATGTAAAAGTATAAGATTATAAGAATTACTATAAGACATAAAAGATTCTAATTCATCATGCACATCAAAAAATTGCTTTTCGGTATTTAGTGAAGTTTTAGAGATGACGCTTACTTTAGATTGACAAAAGTCAGTATATAACTTTGAGTGTATGCTTAACTTTGGTGTATAAAAATTACGCGTAGAATGCACAACATGTAATTCTTCACCCTCTAAAATAAAATACTCAATTCCTGATGCATCAAATACTTTCGTAAGCATACTAGAAAAAGAATTTAGCAAATCAGTCCTGTCTTGGTTATAATCAATATTGGTGAAAAAATTTCCTAATACCACATGTGCAACATCTTGGATAAAAGTTGACTTATTTTTTTTCCGAGCAAGCGCTTGCCCAAAAAATAATAAAAGAATCACCATTAATCCCAAAATTGAAAAAATCGCAAGATTAATAGATAATGCATAAAAGAAAACTATAAATACAAATGTAACAACTACAGCAAATAACATATATTCAAAAAAGAATGTTTTTAAATAATTATACGCTCTGCGCATACTTGAGACATGGCTAATTAGTGAAATGCGGTACAGCAAAAGAATCGTATACAAGGTTACCAAAGAAAACAAATAATTGAATGACCTTTTGTAACTTCCACCAAACACTAAAATTATATAGAAAAAAAACAAGCTCGCAAACACAAATATAATTAGAATTAATTTAAACTTGAGCACCATATCTTTGGTAAATATAGAACGCAAAACTAAAATTAAAATACTCAACAATGGCAAAATAAAAATATACGGTGTATATGCGTAATGGCCTAAATCAAATCCTTGAAAAAAAATCATAGGTTGAATTATCACTGCTTCTTCAACTAAAAGATGATTAATATCAAGGTAAAAAAAACAATAATAAAACATGGGTATAAGAAAGATAACCATGCTATGTTTTATATATTTGAATTGATTTATTACTTCATAGGTACAAGCGAAACGAAAGAGAACTATAAAACTATAATATATAGAAAAAATATAAATCCGAGTAAGAAGGTGAAAATGTAAATTAAAATTTTCGAACACAAACAAAACACAAACAAAAAGTGCTTGTAAAACGCAAATATTAGTTAGAGGGAAAAATGCGGAAGTATCAAAGGTAATTTGCTTTTTTAAACAAAACTTGTAAAAACAATATACGCCAATAAGTACACTAAGATTCATAAAAGTATATATCATTATTTTTCAACCTTTATAACAAGCATTGTTATATCATCTTTAAACTTATTATCTTCTTTATACTCATTTGCCAAAGTAGTAATATTTTTAATAAAGGTTTTAGCATCTTTTGTTGCAGAATCCTTTATAGTCTCATCAAAAATTTCACTGCAACCGAATTCAACTCCATAATTATTAACACATTCAGTCAAGCCATCGGTAGCGATGAAAATAACATCATTCCAAAATAAAGGTAGTGTTTTTACTTCTAACGCTCCTATATCGATTAGACCAACTATACTACAATTTGATTTAATTCTTTTCACCTTATAACCAGCTGGATTTTGCGTTAAAATAAGCGCATCAGCAATTGATGCATTTATATATGATAAGGTCATATGTTCAGTATCTATAAGTGCAACAAGTAAAACTGTGTACTTATCCTCAAAATTCATTGCCTTTATAGTACTATCAATAGTATATATGAGATTTGGTAAATCGGTCTTATTCCCGATAGTTTTTACTATATTAATTACAATACCCATAATTAACGCAGCACTAAAACCTTTTCCTGAAACATCACCCATTAATACAAGTGTTTTGCTCTTCGATATTTCAATAATAGTATAATAGTCTCCAGATACATTTATCAGTGGTTTGTAATAAGCTGCTATATCTAGTTTTTCAATCACTGGAAAAGTTTGCGGTAAAAAAGCTTGTTGTGTTTCTGCTACCATTGTCCATTCTTGAGATAGTTCGTCAATTCCCGACAAATCTCGTATTGTTTTATATCGAGTGTAGAATTTTTTTAGCTCTTCAAATACTATCTCAAAGATTACTGGTGCAAAGATTCGAGTTGAATTGCAAAACACAAACATTTTTATAGTGTTAAATACAATGAAAAAACCTCTCGCAGTCTCAGTATCAGAAAGAAGCCCTAAATCAGAATCAAAAAAATAATATCCGTCAGTATCTAGGCGAGCAAAATTCCTTTTTAGAACTAAAAAAACTTTTTCATCTTGCGTAATATTTGACGGGCTATTGTAAATAACATAATCTTTTTCTGTGTCAATGAGTAACACAGAACAGTCACCTTTTTTTTCCAAAATATTTTGTACAGAAAAAACAATTTCATCAATTGAATAGGAGTTTCTCACATCTTCGACAAACATAGTCATAATAGGAGTTAAACCTGATTGCAAATCCTTTTTATGCAAATTTGATAACCAAAAATCTGAAAATTTCCCAGCTCCAAAAAAGCTTAGCGTAAAAATTATTATGTTTGATAAAATCATAAATGGGAGTGGCTCATAACCAACATCTACGTTGTAACTAAACATAAGTGCAACTAGTATCGCAAAACAAAATGAGGTTGAATAAGTTGTAATAATAATAATTAATCGTCTTTTGGTTATCATAGTTTCAAATTTAAACAATATTATAACATATCTTTTTATCTTTGCATATCTAAAAAAATGACATATTGAGAATTTATTATATACCTAATTGTATATAAGAGTATTACAAAGCTCTGCAATCTCGCTACAAATCATACACAGCAGTGTACCCAATAAAATAGATACGTTCTATTAGTGTGTTACTAAATCCCATATATTCTTATATGCTTCCCACTCTGTTAATGCATCATGAAAACCTTCTGATTCTTGATATGCGCCTGTTAGCACCCTAAAAGCAATTGCATATTTTATAAACTCAGTATATTCTCCATAAGGTTCAAGCAGTTTTAACGATTCAATAGGGGCATTCTTCCACGCGACTGAGTCAACTATTAAAATTGAATGGGCATATGTTACCGGCGCTATTGCAGGTGAAAAATCAATTATAATGGGACTTCCATCTTCACAAAAAAGTGTGTTACCTGCAAGGTCGGCATGTATAAGTTGATATTCATCGTCTAAGGGTTTTAGATTTTCTAAAATCATGGTACATACAGCATCAACATCTTCATTTTTATGTTGCACATAAGGCAGATTATGCCAAAGTGTTTTATTTGCTCTAGTCCAAGGATCATCTGAAAACGGTAGGGTAAGTATACCAAGCTTTGCTAAGTCATCATGGAGATATTTTGAAGCCAACAATTTCTTTTCTAGTGCTGTATTATCTTCTTGCATAGGTTCAAAACTTGTCGCTCCCCATCCCATTTCTACAAAAGAATTATTATTAGAAACAAGGTGCTTAACAACACGATAGTTTTCAGATTCTAATTGATTCCATGCGCTAGCGATAAAAATATGCGCTGGAATATTTTCTATGGGCTTAAATACTGCATTCCCCACACGAACGGAGGTTCCCTGTCCTCCTTCTAGCTGTTCTGCTTCGCCAGAAATATTAAATTTCTTCAAAATATCTTCATGTACCATAAATTCCATATCCTCATTTTTATAGAAGACTTTTAATTTTTGCTTCAATTTCAACCATGTCGGCTGTAGGCTCAAACCTCTCAAGAACAATACCATCTTTATCGAGTAAAAACTTAGTAAAATTCCACTTTATATCCGGTTTTTTTTCATAATCTGGGTCTTGCTTAAAAAGTAAATCTTTTAAAACACTGTTTAGCTCATGCTTTGCATTATTAAAACCAGCAAAACCTTTTTTGGATTTTAGAAATGTAAATAAGGGAGATTCATTTTCTCCATTTACATCAATTTTTGCATACAATTGGTATGGAGTATTAAAATTGAGAGTGCAAAACTCTTGTATTTCCTCGTTTGTTCCTGGAGCTTGCTCGCCAAATTGGTTACAGGGGAAGTCAAGTATTTCTAAACCTTTCGATGAATATTTTTCATATAATTCTTTTAAGTCATTGTATTGTGGTGTAAAACCACATTTTGTTGCAGAATTTACTATTAACAATACCTTGCCTTTAAAATTAGCCAGTGATTGCATTGATCCATCTTTTTTTTGTACATCTAAGTCGTATACGGTCATTATTCATTCTCCAAATATAAAAATCAACATATGTTGTATTTTAATTATATCATAGGTTTGCTGAGTTTGCAAGGTTATTTTTAAACAATAACTTAGTTTTATTTAGTGTTAAAGTGGGGATAATTTTATTTTGTAAAATAATGCTCTACTGCATAATCGTAATTAACAAATAAATCAGCCCAAGCTTGCTTTGAGGTTTTAGAATATGGGGCTACAATATCAAAAGCATGATATGCACCTTCGTAAGTTTTGTATTCGACGCTTACACCTGCTTCTTTCAATCTGCTTGCATATGTAATAGTTTCTTCATAAAATGGATCTTCGATTCCAACAAATGTATACATCGGTGGGAGATTTGAAAAATCATTTGCATATAAAGGAGAGGCATATTCTGGTATCTTGGGACTCTCATAATGTTCTCCCAAATATACCTTCCATGCAATTTCATTTCGCTTTACATCCCAAATCAACATCCTTTTTTCTGTGCCCCTAGGAATATTTGTATAATCGACCATTGGATACAGTGGTATTTGAAATGCAATTGAAACCTCTTTTCTATCCCTCGCTAACAATGTAAGAGCTGCAGTTAAACCACCTCCAGCACTACCCCCAGCAACAAATATTTGATTTTTATTTACTCCAATAGTTTGAGCGTTTGATTGGATCCATAATAATGAATCATAGCAATCTTCAAGCCCTCGCGGATATGGGGCAACTACAGATAGCGTATAATCAGGGGCAATAACAACAGCACCATTATGCAAAACAAATTTTTGCATTGAACCTAAATCCTGCTCTGGTTTTTGAATTGCATACCCTCCACCATGAAGCCAAAGCACCGCTGTAGCATTAGGTGTATGTTGTTTTCGTTTTAGTACAACAAGCCGTAAATCTTGTCCTGATTGAGTTTTTATCCATATATCATTCCTTTCGATATCTTTATGCAACTGTATAGGCATTGAAGGACTGTGCTTACTTAGTTTTATAAGTTTTTTTTGATCTTTAAAATATATTAGTTTATCTGCAATAAAACCAATTATCCTCATATCGGCTTTGATATGCGATAATGTTATACTTATATAGCAAAGTGTAGTAATACATAGTAATATACTCACTGCAACACAAAATACTAGAACCATTTTTTCATATTCCTCGCTTTTTTGATGCCCTTCTTTACATAAAGGCTATAACTTATTGCACTTCCATCAACAACAATGAATAAACTATGAGAAGGTATTTCATATCCCTAACACATTGAAACTGAGCATTTTTCGTATTTTAATCGGTATATCCATTTTGTTTTTCAAAGTCATCAATACACATTGGTTTTGCATAAAAATAACCTTGAACTGCATAACATTCAGTTTTTTTAAGAAAGCTTACTTGTTCTTCTGTTTCAATACCTTCTGCAACTACTTTTGCTCCAAGGTTATGCACTAAATCAACAATCCCTTCTATAACGATATCCGCAGATTTATCCTTGATTGTACTAGTAAAAAAGCTTCTGTCTAACTTAATAACATCAACTTTATAGTCTTTAAGCATCCCCAATGATGAATAACCAGAACCAAAGTCGTCAATTGAAATGGCAAAACCAGCTTTATGTAAAGCATCCAAAATATTTACCAATTCTTTTTGATTTTCCATCACTGTCGTTTCTGTTAATTCAATTTCTAAATATTTTGTTGGCACATTGTATTTTTCTGCTATCTCACAAAGATCATACACAAAATCAGAATGTTTAAAATGAACTCTAGAAAAATTAACAGAAATAGGTATACATTTTTTATTTATTTGTATCCATTTTTGAAGCAGCATACAAGTTTGTTCAAACATATATTTATCAAGATCAATAATAAATTCATTTTTTTCAAAAATTGGAATAAAATCGTTAGGAAAAATCATATTCCCATTGGGTTCAATCCAACGAACTAAAGCTTCAGCACCTACTAATCTCGATTCCTGTAAACTAAATTTTGGCTGAAGGAACAATTTAAACTCATTATTTTCTAATGCAAACCTCATTTTATTTGTTATTTCAGTACGGTGCAACAAATGCTTTTTAAAGGTGTTATCGTATTCCCAAACTACAGCTCCACCTTCAACACGTGCAAAGCTGTGTGCCATGCCCACCTTATTAACAATTTCATCAATATTCTTTTCACCTTCTTCTATCGAGTAGTGCCCATAGCGAAAGAAAAATTGGTGTCCTTCAACCTCGGGTACAAAGTCTTTAATTAGGTTACTTAGAGCAAATCTTACTGATAGGTGCCGATCAATTACGTCATTTTTTGCAAAAATAATAAATTCATCCGTGCCAGTTCTTGCAACTCTTACAGGATCCCCAATTATTTCCTTTACATAATTAGCAATTGTACAAATGACTTTATTTCCAATTCTAAAACCATACACTTCATTTATTGCTTTAAAATTTTCAAGGTCACACTTGATAAGGGCATATTTTGTAACGTCAATGTCCTTTTTATCAATTATTTTCTCAACATCTATTTTGAATTTTATGAGATTAGGTATTCCTGTAAGCTTATCATAATACGCTACTTTTTCTATTTCCTGTAATGATTTTTTTCTCATTGTTAAAATATAAACCATAAAGAAAATAAATGAGAGCGCTAAGCAAATACTTATAATAAGCATTGCTCCTGTAATTGAGTTTGCGCTTTCATGTAGCTTATCTTCTGAAATTTCAAAAAATAATGTCCAATCATCAATTCCTAACGGAGTATACTCTCCCAGCTTTCGAACGCCCCCAATAGCAAACTCTACATTTCCCTCTTTCCCCTGGGCAAAGTCATTTAATATTCCTGCATGAGACTTTCCCTCTTCAAATGTAGCCGTTTTAAAATTATCGAATGATACAGCAAAGGGGTAGGTATGCATAAGAATATGGCCTGAGCTATTTACAATCATTGAAGACCCACGAGAATCTGTAGAATCCATTAAGAGTGATGTTAGGTATTCTATCGTAAATTCAGCCATCAGTATGCCTTGAATTGTTGATTCATAATAAATAGGTGTACTCACAACGATAACGTCATTATCTGAAAATTCTGATTTTATTACACCGGAAACATACACACCGTCTTTTAATGCTTCATTCATGTTAGTTCGATACGAAACATCTACTCTTTTTCCACAAGAAGAAATCCCTTTACCATCTGTAGATGTAATAAGAATTGTTTCAATACCGTAGTTTTTTGACCATCGGTCCATGTGAACGTATAATTGCTCAGGGCTATTCCCCGTTTGCCCAATTAATTCTGCTAAAGCAATTAATACATCTTCTTTTCCTTGCACCAGTAAGCTAATTGATCGTTTTTCATCATGAGCGATGTCTTGTAAATCTAATTTTGCAGAAGTTTCAAATTCAGTAAAAACCATGCGATTAAACCACAATATAGCTAATACATTTAATAATACAAAAGTAATGATAAAGAGACCCATTACAAAATTATATAATTTACCTTTCATTTTTCATCCTCATTCCATACTACGAAACTCTTTTAGATCTTCTTCTTACTTATTATTTTCTTTTCGATTTTTTCTCATATATGATTCACGATCTTGGGGGGCAAAACCACTTATTAGACTCTTATCATATACTGTGTAAGTATCTTTACCCTTACTTTTTGAAGTATACATAGCTACATCAGCAGCATCAAAAAGGCTCTTAAAGTCTCTACCATCTTGTGGAGCTCGGGCTATGCCTATACTACACGAAATAGTAATTTCAATCTTATTATCTGCCTTGTATGTTTTTTTTATTTCTTTGCAAATATTTAGTGCCTTGTCTTCAATAATGCCTTGATCTGCACTTCCTTCTAAGAAGACCACAAACTCATCTCCTCCAATGCGGCCGATAACATCATGAGACCTAAACAAAGTACTTATTTTCCCATAGACTTCTCGCAAAACTGCATCGCCTTGCGAATGCCCCATATTATCATTAATTCCTTTAAAATTGTCAAGGTCAAACATATACAAGGTGCCCTGTGCTCCTGATAATAACGCTTGTGAGACTTTTGTAGTAAAGGATTGCTTATTTAAGGCTCCTGTTAAGTGATCACTATCTGCCTTATACCGAAGTGCTAATACTTCTTCTTTTTCATCATGGATTTCCTCAATTGTCAAAAAAGCAATAATATCGGGAGTTTTTTCGTCTTTACGGATATTGATTCTCATTCTGTACCACAAGTATTTATCACTTGAGGCAACTACCCCAGTTTCTTTTCCCGACGGAATTATTTTCTTTGAGCGATACTCGTAGTCTTTTTCCATTACCCCTTCAGCATACTCTGAAATTAATGCTAGTGAATTTACTTCACTTAAGCGCGCAATATCATCTGGATGGGTATAAATATCCATTTGTCCTTTCATGAACTCACTTAGGCTAGGAAGGTGGCCTATAGGCATTTCTTTAGATCCAACTATTAACCTTTGTATAGTGTCGCTAGCGCAATTGAGTTCAAGAATAATATCTGCGTATTGTAATACCGTTGCCGTGAGCGTTTTATCTCTATCAATTTTTGTTTCGAGTTCCTTTGTCTTTTTCTTATATACTCGCAAATTAAAAAAATTGATTAACTGCAATATCATTATATAGAAGAATGCAAGGACAAGGACGGCAATAACTATTTCTTGTAAAGCTAAATTAACAGAGAAATAATCAATTGTAAATGTATACGAATTGTATGCCATAAAGGCTGTCAACAAAGCAGTTAACAATAAGAGCTTGTCATAAAATATTTTATTAGTCATAATTTCTTTTACTGTCTTTGCAGGAACCCAAAGGATAAATAGACTTAGTGTAACAATCTGAGCAGCAAAACTCCCAAAATTTACCCATGGGAAAAGCTCTTCATTTTTCAAAACAGCATACATCGAAACGTCGTTAGCAATAGAAAACGATGCCATTAGTATTGCACGTAGTACAAATAAATGAAGTACAGAACCGAGAACAACTCCTAGCTTAGCAGAAAAATTCCCAATGTAAAGAAGGTTAAACTCCACTGCCAATACAACAATACAGAGAATGTATGGAAGTATTTGTTCAAAGTAATGAATAGTAAAAAGTTGTGGCGCAAAAATTGCATTTATAGCGCAGAGAATCCAAATAGACACCTTATGAAATCGTGTTTTGTCAGCAAAAACACCACAGAGATAAAAGTTTAGAAAAGAATGAAAAAAAAGAACGATAGCAGACAGTAAATAAAAAACAGTGATTTGTGTCATCTTTTCTCCATATATTTTAAATTAGTTCACTCGCCTAAAATGAAAACATTTAATTTCGAAAAAGGTTACAGTTTAAAATTGCTCAAGAATCACTACTATCTGCGTTCATCTAGCAATCGGTTGTTTTCATAATAGTCTTTTTTTGCAAGATACATAGATTCATCAGCTGATTTATAGGTTTTTTCCCAAGCTTCTAAAC
>CAYJHL010000056.1:0-10526 GCA_964369585.1 uncultured Treponemataceae bacterium
AGGTTGCAGAAGGGTACGCAATTGAACGTGTAAACCAAGCACAAGGTGATGTTGCGCGATTCAACTCAATTTATGCAGAATACAGAACAGCGCCACAAGTTACCCGTGACAGACTCTACCTTGAAACAATGGAAACCGTTTTAGGATCAAGAGAAAATGCAACGCTCATCGACGGCGAGCTTGATAACGTACTTCCAGTAAAAACACTTACAGGCCAAAGCACAAGTGGAGGGGCAAACTAATGAATAACAAAAAACTATACATAACACTAGGAGCAATTGCACTTGCTCTCATAATCTTCTTAATGATGGGCCCGCTTTACATAGTAAACGAAGGAACCCAAGTTGTAGTTACTCGTTTTGGACAAATTGTGAACACACGAACTGACTCAGGCCTTTATATAAAAGTTCCTTTTATTGATGTTGTAACAACATACCCAAAACTTATTCTTTCTCTCGATGGCGATGCACAGCGCATTCCAACAAGTGAAAACCAGTTTATAATAGTAGACACAACAAGTCGATGGCGAATTGAAGACCCAAAACTATTTTACCAATCATTTGGAAACTTAGATGCTGCAATAGTAAGAATTAGTGACATAATTAACTCATCAACCAGAACAATTATTACACAAAACTCACTAAGCGAAGTCGTACGTTCTTCAAACATTATAAACGAAAGAGGTGCCCAAGTTATCGGAGCTTCTGAACTTATAAGCGAAACCACAGAAGAACTTCTCCAAGCAACAGAAGAAACCAAAGAAAGTACAAGCACAAACGCTGTACTCCCGACCGTTGCAAAAGGAAGAGAGCAACTTAGCACAGAAATGGCACAAGAAGCTCGCGAACTTGTAAGTGAATACGGAGTTGAACTCATCGACGTAGTATTACGGCAAATTAAGTACTCAGACGAACTAACCGAAAGTGTGTACAATAGAATGATTACAGACCGCCAACAAGTTGCCCAAGAATACAGAGCAGCAGGTGAAGGTGAAAAAGCAATTTGGCTCGGACGCCTCGACAGAGAAAAAAAATCAATCGAATCTGCAGCATACCGAATTGTACAAGAAATTCGAGGGGACGCAGATGCAGAAGCAAGTGAAATCTATGCAGACGCATACTCAAAAGACCCAGAGTTCTACGCATTTTACCGAAGCCTAGAATCATACGAACAAACAATTCCAAAAATGGATGCAACGTTCTCAACAAATATGGACTACTTCCAATACCTTTACGCTTCAGACGGAAGATAATTTGTAGGGGCACACACATAGGTGTGCCCCTACGTTACGACTGTACGGGAGCTCCTGCGTGAGCTCCCTAAAATTACAAGGACACTTACATGCAATCGAAACAATCCATCGTTACCCTACATGAATCTGGCATAACATTACATACAGGTCTTTCATCACGCCAATTCGCCAATGCAAAAATGGGACAATATGTTACTGAAGCTGGCATTTTTATATCTATACACAATGATGAGGTTACAACTGAAGAGTTTCGATTTACCGATACCAAGACAATTGCAAAAAATAAAAACGATGAAATAGTGTTAACAAATGATTCCATCGAAGGCACAACACTCCTTTCTCTTTTAGAAAACAAATCAGAAAAGACCTTAAAAACTCTTGAAACACTTTCTTCCATCATTGAATGGAGTTTTGAAAATGATATTTACATTCCAAACTGTGGCCCAGAGGGAACAATCATCACAGAAAAAGGAATACTCTTTTTACCCTTTGAGCTCTTTGAACGAAGTATGCTCGCCCAAAACAAAGAAACGACATCTTTATTATATGGCTGTTGGATAAACAATGCATTAAACGACATAGATAGTTGGCGCTTTACCCTATCCACTTATGTTTATACAGCTCTTTCTAGAGAGAAACCTTTTCAAGAACTTGATAGAGAAAAAAGAAGCGCAGATTACTATGACAATAACTTTATCCCACTTAATTTATTAGTTGAAGTAGACGGTGAACTTGCAAACATAGTAAATCATAATCTTTCACTTACAGGAAAAGCGCACACAAGCATAAAACCTCAAAAACAAAAATCAAAAGCAGAAACGATTGTAACGCAGCTACGAGAAAAAACCGCTGTCATTGAAATAAGCTCTATACCGCTTCCCCTCAGCATGGGAGCAATAAGTGCGAAAGAAGCAACACCAGAAATAGTAAAAGAACGAAATCAATTTATAGAAAAAAAATCAAAGCACCTTCGTAAAATAAGATTCTTAAGAAAAAATAGCGGAAAACTTATTGCCGCAAGCCTACTATGTGTAACAACTTGCTTTTTTGCAGGTAGCATTATTCAATCACATCTATCAAAACCAACAACAGAAGGCATGACACCAATAGAAGTCGTGCAAACTTTTTATAATTCGCTTAACACCCTTGATAATGTCACACTTGATTCATGCGGAACTTCAAATGCTATTGGAAATTATTCAAACATGGTAGCAACAATTTATGTAAGTGGAAAAATGCGAGAAACATACGAAAGAACTGCTTCATTATTACCACCAGCACAATGGATTGGAACAAATAATCCGCTAGATCTTTCTGTATTTGGGCTTACAAATATAGAAATCAACCAAAAAGGAACTTCAAGCACAAACCCTAAAGTAGGAGATACCGCTCACTTTTTAGTTACATTTTATACCCTTGCAAGCAAAGGGGAAAACACCTACGATGTAAGTTATTCTTCAGATACCCTAGCTCTTGAATACGGGCGAAAACATTGGCAAATTGTCAATTTAAAAAGCGAAACAAGCCAAACTTCTGTTGCCAGCACACAATTTATTGAAGACCTAACAATAACGAGAAGCCTTATAAAAGAGGACAGCACTATAGAAACATATAATCAAGGAGTCCTTCTTACTGAAGCACTTCGAGAAGCATACCCTTGGCTTCCGACGGCACAAGAAGTTGCTGCAAGTGTAGAACTTATACCGTTGTTTTTACTCGAAAACTAACAGACTATAAAAAAATCCCTTGTTGTAATAAAAATTTTTATGACAACAGGGGATTTCTATCCTTACAATTATTCATTACACCTTGTTAATTATTTCCACCTGGTATCCCAAATCTATTAAAGGGGAAGAACCTCAGTACAGGCGTACCTAAAACATCATCAGTTGATATTTGCTGTGGAGCCAAATTCGAATCATAATATAATGACCATGGATCAAAGTTAGTTATTTGCTTACGCTCATAATCATATGTATGGCGCATATCTAATGAATTAAACCTATTATCCCCCATTACAAAAAAGTTATTCTTACTAATATATTGCGCATTTCCACTTTCATCATTCGGAGGAAACACTTCCATATTACGCATATCGTTAAGGCTAAGAATATAAAAGGCTAAATTTTGTGCTTGCTGCATGTATTGCAAACGTTCCATGTCTTGATTTTGTGCATTAGTGCTCATACCTAAGTTTAATAGTTCGGCTGTACGGACTGCTAACCTACCAAATGTCAATTTTAACATGAGGTTTTGTTTAAACATAGCATCTGAATATATATTTCCACCTATAAAAGAATCTGATGTAAGTTCATGAGAAACCTCATGAATCCAATCTGTCATGAAAGAAGAAAACCTCTCTTCTCCCCCCTCAGAATAATACATTGTTCTAATTATATCGTTACTATTAGATAAAAAGGAGTATACTTGTAATGAGTCTTTATTTAAAAAAGCATCCTCAGAAACAACCCCATTGCCTAGAGTTCCACTTTTAGCAAGGTTTCCAAATTGCTGAGCAAGAGCCTCTGCCTCTGCTTTTGCATCTTGCAAGCTAAGCATACTTCGTTCATATTCGATTGAAAGCATAACATCATACTCGGCGGAATTCAATGGAACATATTGCACTTTATCAAGCGTTTCTCTCGGAAGCCCCGCAATATTCCATTGAGCCCATTCTGCATCTTTACTAACAGGAGTAAAATGTGCATTTTCTTTTGTTCTACTGTATAAAATACCGTCTTGCATTACAAGTTGCTCCCCCTCAGTAGCAACAATACGCTTTACAAGTGGGTCAGCCTTTAGATTTCCATCTTCGTCAACATTTAGGTTAACTGTTGTTAGCGTTAGCATGTACACTAGTTGGGACAAAAATGTTTTTATTTCAGATTCCCTATCATCGCTATAATGCGGGTTACTAAAAATAACAATATCTCCCCGATCATAATTTCTTATCTCAGGAATCCCAACATCGCTTAAAGGAAATTTTGGCCCTGCATCAAGCTTTAGCCCAACAACTCTATCTCGCACTAAAAATTCGCTAACCATTGATTCCGATGGGATTTCATACAGTTGGAAAATAAAAATATTGATTAACACTACTGTACAAATTGCTTGTACAAAAGCATCTATCCAATCAAAAATTTCATACGCAACTCGTTTAACAATTGGAACAGGTTGAGGAGGACTGTGTTCTGCAATTTTTTTTAGTTCCGGATTTTTTTCAAATACACGTTTATGGTTTAAATAGTATAATGCGCAGTGTGAACTTACCATTACAACAACCCATAATAAAACAGTAATAAGATCATACCAATGAGCCGTTCCACTCTCTCCAGCTCTTCTCAATACAAAGGATGCTAAAAGAACATATGGTAAGTATTGCAAAAGTTTAACAACTAAAGAAAGCCTTTCTAAACGTAAATGCTTAAAAAGTTGTATATAACTTGTATAAGAAAACCACACCACAAACAAAAATGATAGAGGAAAGGCAATAATAGAAATATCGCCAACAAAATTAATTTGACAAAGACTAAACACAAAGGATGAGGCAATTGCCACAATAGTATATTTCACAAGATTCGTATTCATGTATAAAGTGTATCAAAAACAAAGAAAAAAATCTAGGCAAACATTTAACAGGTTTTGCGTATCACAATGTTTTTTTAAAATCGCTTATTGCTTTTTGAATGATAAGCCGAATATTTTCTTCTAATTTTTTTTCAAGCATATTTACGGCATAAGTACTGCTTGCTTCAGCAGCTAACTCTCCGGAATACTTATCTTCAAGTCTAGAATAAGTGTGACCTTTTTTTTCGAAATCTTCAAATAAAGAGGATACCGAAACAGAAAAAGCAAGCGCTATAGATTGTATAACCTCTAATGAAGCACTCCGTTGTCCAAGCTCTATCATTGTTATGTATGGAACAGAAACATCAACTTTTTCAGCCAGCTGAGCTTGAGACCATTTGAGATTTTTTCTCAAGTTTCTAATATTATTTCCTAAATTTTCATATATAGTAGCCATATGTTATAATAATAACATATGGCTACTATTGACATATACTGATAGTTATTTTATAATATTACTATCAGTTATTATTACAGTTTTAAAAATCTTTGTTAAAGAATAAAAATTGAACAAATAATGCTGTTTCAAGGAGAAAAAATGAAAAAGATTGTATTTTTAATACTAGTAGGATGTGCTTTTTTTACAGGATGCGCTTCAATGAATGAGTTCTTAGGAAAAGCAAATGATGTTATGGCAGACACAAACAGTGTTCTAAGTGGTGATATCGATGAAGTAACAGAGGGAGACTTTAATATTGAAAAGATTGTTATAGTAAGCTCCCGTGAAAACGATGAAAACTTGGTATACTTTTTAGAGTTAGCAACAAAAAGTACTGACATCATTAAGCCACTTGAAAAAGCTTTTGCCACAACAATCAGTTTTAACAATGGAACATTTGAAGTTCCTGGATATGCACAAAGTGTACGTAAATCAGACTTAGAAAGTGCAAGAAACACAATTAATGGAACCTATATTTTTCCAAAAGATGACTACGGCAATAATTTAGGCACATACTCAATTACAACAAATTTTGACGGATCAGTGTTAACTATAAAGGGAGTTAAGTTTTAATAAAAACTTCAGAACTCAACATGAGCCTTTCTTTCGAAGGGCTCTTTTTTTTTATCACGTTAGCCATTCTTTTTTTCACATCCTTGCAAAACCTCCCCTTTTTTGCTACAATACTTACATGATAGTAATGAAATTTGGCGGATCATCCGTAGCTAACGCAGAACGTATTAAAAACATTGTCTCAATTATTAAGCTCTACGCAGAAAAAAAACCTATTGTGGTTCTTTCAGCAATGGGCGATACTACCGACCATTTACTTGAAGCTGCAGACAATGCAGTGCTTGGAAATGTAGATATTTCTCAGATTGAAAAACTTCACTACGACACAGCAAAAGACCTCGGAATGAGTGATGCTCAATTAGAAGAAGTAAAAAACCTTTTAGAAGAACTAAAAACACTTCTTACTGGTATTTCAATGCTAAAGGAACTCACAAAACGAACACGCGATTACCTTGTATCATTTGGCGAAAGACTTTCTGTTCGCATTGCCGCTGCCTACATTACAAAAGATGGTACTCCTGCAAAATTCTATGATGCATGGGACGCAGGATTCACATCGAACTCAGACTTTATGTCAGCAGAGCTTTTAGAAAGCGTATGGACTGATATCCCAAAGGCATTTGAAAATTATAAAAACAACAGCCAAAAAGACATTCCAATTGTAACAGGCTTTATTGCAAAAGATAAAAATGGCTACATTACAACGTTAGGTCGTGGCGGAAGTGACCTTACAGCAACAATGATTGGCGCTGCCGTAAAAGCCGACGAAATTCAAACATGGAAAGATGTTGATGGCGTATTAAGTGCAGACCCTCGCATTGTAAAAGAAGCAAGAACAGTAAAAAATATAACATACCAAGAAGCAGCAGAGCTTGCCTATTTTGGAGCTCAAATCCTTCACCCTCGCTCAATGGCGCCATGTAGAAAAACAGGCACACCAGTAAGGGTAAAAAACTCATACAATGTTCCATTTGAAGGATCTGTAATTACCGAAAACAGAACAGAATCGCATCCTCCTGTTATAGCTCTTACAAGTGTAAACAAGGTTACCGTTATAGATATTTCGTCAACAAGAATGCTTGGGGCTTCTGGTTTCCTTGCTCACATTTTTAACCTTTTCTTAAAATGGAATATTAGTATTGATGTAATTGCAACCAGCGAGGTTTCAGTATCTCTTACAATAGACTCTAAAAATGATATAAAAGGTCTAATCGAAGATCTTTCAAGTGTTGCAGATATTAATGTTAAAAATGATAAGGCCATTATTACTGTTATATGTGATGCCGAACATTCTAGCGGTATTATTGCAAAAGGATTTGCATCTCTTGAAAGAGAAGGCATAAACCCAGATATGATAAGCCAAGGAGCATCAAAGGTAAACATAAGCTTAGTTTGCGATGATGCAGACACATCAAAAGTAATGAACACGCTTCATAAAGCCTATTTTAATTAAGGAAAACACATGAATATAGCATTAGTTGGCTACGGTAAAATGGGCCACATAATCGAAAACATCGCAAAACAAAAAGGGTACACTGTTGTTGCAACAATTGATACATTTGCAAATGATGCAACCCATAAAGTTTCGAACAATGAAGAACTTAGCAAAGCAATAATTGACAGTAAACCTGATGTAATTATTGAGTTTACACACCCAGAGGCTGTTTTAGAAAACATTAAAACAATTTTGCCTTTAGGAATTCCCGTTGTAGTTGGTACTACCGGCTGGGCAAAACATGTAGAAGACGTTGCTTCTCTTGCAAAAACCCATAACAACGCTCTTTTTTATGCTGCAAATTACTCAATTGGTGTAAACATGTTCTATAAGATAGTAGAAACTGCCGCACAGCTTATGTCAAGTTATGAA
The DNA here is from genome assembly GCA_964369585.1 of uncultured Treponemataceae bacterium. Taxonomy (GTDB): domain Bacteria; phylum Spirochaetota; class Spirochaetia; order Treponematales; family Treponemataceae; genus CAYJFX01. The sequence continues at coordinate 7,759 of CAYJHL010000056.1, forward strand.
GAGTACGATGTAGCCCTCTGGGAAGCCCATCACACCCAAAAAGCCGACTCTCCATCAGGCACGGCACTTGATCTTGCTAAAGCAGTTATGAAAGGTAACGCAAATAAAACAGAAACAGTTATTGATGCATTTCATTCAAAACCTCAAGCTCATCAATTACATGTTTCAAGTACTCGAGTAGGATCAGTTCCTGGAACTCATACAGTTTTTTTTGACTCAATGGCAGACACAATTGAACTTACTCATACTGCAAGAAACAGAGAAGGGTTTGCTTTAGGCGCAGTCCTTGCCTCTGCTTGGCTTTTTGAAGGAATTGAAAAGGGATCACTTAAAAAGGGTAATCTCTACACTATGAATGATATGTTGGGATAATGGGTCTTCAATCTTTTCCAATTAATTACAATTGCCTCGTAGTATTAGGCCCAACAGCAGTTGGAAAAACAGCCCTTGCGGTCATGCTTGGCGAACACTTTTCAGGTGAAATTTTATCGGCAGACTCTCGTCAAGTGTACAAGGGCTTGAACATTGGTTCTGGAAAAGATTTAAATGAATACACCGTTCCTTATCATCTAATTGATATTACTGACCTTTCGAATGAATACTCTGTATATGACTACCAAAGTGATTTCCATCAAGCTTTTTCAAACATAATAGGCAGAAATGTTTTACCAATAATTGCAGGTGGAACAGGAATGTACTTAGATGCCATTATTCGTGGATACAACTTAGTTAAAGTACCAACAAATGAATCTCTTCGTGAAAGCTTATTGGGAAAATCGATGGAAGAACTTGTGGATATTCTCATTTCACTGAAGGCAAAGTCAGGAAAAACTGTTCATAACGACACAGACCTAACAGAGCATCACCGTTTACTTAGAGCAATAGAAATAGAAACATTTGAACAAACGGGTTGCACAGTCGAAGAACAAGCTTTCGAAAAAAAGATTGATGTAAAGCCTTTCATTATTGGAACAACCTTCCCTCGGGATATGCTACGCGCAAACATAAAAAAGCGCCTCGTTTCAAGACTAGAAGAAGGTATGATAGAAGAGGTTGAAAACTTACACAAAGACTATTCATGGGAGAGATTAGAGAGACTTGGACTTGAGTACCGTTTTATTTCTGAGTTTTTACAAGGGAAAATTGCAACAAAACAAGAAATGATTGACAAATTATATATTGCAATAGGCCAGTTTGCAAAACGACAAGAAACATGGTATCGCGGAATGATAAAAAAAGGTGTTGAAATTAATTGGCTTCCGCATGATGGGTCAAAAAAGGATTGTGAAAAGCTTACCAGATTTGAATACGCCCTCGAAATAATTAAAAATGCATGAAAGACGTTATAGCAATCTATAATAATAAAAACTCTTTTTTTGTAAAAAAAACAGGCCTTTTACCGAGTGTTGAGCACCTTATTCAAAAAACCGATATTGCAATAGTTATCCCTGCATGTAATGAATATCCAACTATTTTTAATACACTTAAATCAATTCACCATTCATATCACTTTGCAAAAAACAAACACAAAGAAAACAGCCCTAGTTTCGTCTTTGTTATAGTAGTAAATAATAAGAAATCAGCTTTATATAGCGTTATTGAAAACAATAAAGCTCTTTTAAGAGATTTGCAAACTTTTTCACTCAAAGATTTTCCAATCCTAACAATAGATCTAACAAATGAAGGGTTTTATCTACCTGAAAAGCAAGGAGTAGGATATGCTCGAAAATACGGTATGGACTTTGCCCTACTTTGCAATCCAATGGTCATTGCATGCATGGATGCAGATACACTGGTAAGTGAAAACTATATTGAAGAACTTTCACATTTTTATCAGCAATGTAAAAATGCAAAAGAAAGTAACAAACCAATTCCTGTTGGGGCTGTAACACATTTTAATCACCAAAAAAACAGTGATGCAACGATAGATAAAATTGCACGAGAATATGAAAGCTATATGCGTACCCACAGTGAAAAATTGAAAAAAACGGGTACGCCTTTTTGGCTATGGGCACTAGGTCCAACCATTGTGAGCTCAAGTTACGGGTATGCAGGAAGTTCAGGGATGAATAAAAGAATAGCAGGTGAAGACTTTTATTTTTTACAGTCTTTAGTAAAACTTCACATACAACAAAAAAATGGAGGCTTTACAAAAGCCGATATAGAAAAAGCCTTAGACTTTCCAATTCTGAATTGTACTGTTTGCCCCGAATCAAGATATTCAGATAGGGTTTTATTTGGAACAGGTAAAAAGTTACAAGATGTAAAACAGGGTAAAGACTCTATTCACTGTTATGATAATACATTATACAAGAGCTTGGAAAACTTTATAGCGCTTGTAACAAACGCCAAAGGAAACCCAGAATTATTTTATGATGAGGCAAAAGAAAAACTTCCTACAATTTGGAAGTTTTTAGAACATGAAAATTTTTTCTCAATGTGGGAAATACTGTACCGCCAAAACAAAGAAAGTGATAAACGTGTATTTAGTGCGTTTCATTCTTGGTTTGACGGCTTGAAAATATTACGCTTAATTCATGTATTAAGCAACACCGAATAATGCTTCAATGTTTTCAACTTTTTTTAGATATCCAGTACGAATACAACTTTCAAAAAGAGTTTTTTCAATAAAATCTGTCACAACTTTTTCATAGCCGTCAAATTCTCTCGTAATTCGAACAACGAATCCATCTTCTGTTTCTTTTTCAATAGTTAAATAATCGTTAGGATTATGGCTTTTAATAGAATAACAACTCATTTTTTTCTCC
>CAYJHL010000057.1:0-10225 GCA_964369585.1 uncultured Treponemataceae bacterium
CTCTAACTTCCATACCTTATTATAGTAATTATTTATCTTTTTATCAAGTTTTTTTTATAAAATATGTAACTTTTGTCACTTGAGATTTTTATTTATACAAGGACTAATACCTACAAATAATTTTACTTGCATAAAGTACCTAAATTTAGTATCATCTCTTTGGAGTATTTAATGGATTTTATCAGAAATGGTAGTATATGGTTTTTATTAGCCATTGTATCATGCTTTTTTTACAACACTATGGCATTAAACTTTTCGAAGAAAATTCTAAGAGGCTTTACACTCAAAAGCTTTTTACCATTTTTTGTTGCAGCAATTAACACAGTAATAGTCGTTGTATATGTTTCATTGCGCATACCTTTTCCATTTCTCTTTTTTGCAGGTACAATACTTTTTTTCATTGAATTCTCTTTCTTATCAAAGGCCTCAACACGACAAAAAATATTTGGAGCATCGGTCTTTTTTTTCAATATAGGCTCAATTCATTTGCTAATACTTGTAATTCATGCAAGGTTAATAAAAATTTCAATTGTTGATCTATTTAAGACTCCTGAACTGTATAGTCAAAGTTGGACTATAACGTGTCTGTTTCTTATTATTGTATTATGGATACTTCAGAAAAAAATATCAATTTCTAATCTTAAAAAAATTTCATGTGCAAAAAATTATACTCGCATTCTTTCTCTTATTACCATTTCAATACTCGCTTTTTTAACATTGGAATCATTTTTAATTATTAGAGCTGAAGAATTCAAAAATGTAGAATTAATTGTAGTAGGAACAACTATCTTTACAGCACTACTTTTTTATTTCTTTTTTCTTTATTCTATTCAGTTTTTACAAATGCACGTATACAAACGAAAAAATGATCAAATACAAGACTCACACATGCAACTGCTACTTGAAAAGAAAAAAGTAGAGCAAGAAATCGTGCGTGATGGGTTAACAGGTCTTTTTAGCAAAAAATATATTTATGAAATTTTACAAAAGTTAACAACTACAAAAGATGCAAAGTATGCTGTTCTATTTATTGATTTAAATGGGTTGAAACTGGTAAATGATACATATGGACATGAAGAAGGTGATGCATATATTTGCAACGTTGCAAAGTCAATTCAAGAAGCCATAAGAGAAGAAGATTTACCTGCGCGTGTTGGAGGCGATGAATTTCTAATAATAATGATTGATATTGATTGTGGAGATGTTGAATCCATAGTTGCAAGAATTAATGAAAATGTTTCTCAGCAAGATAAAAAAGTAGATTATAGTTTTGCAGTTAGTATTGGCTCTGTTTGCATAAACAATACTACTAATAAAAAAGATTTTGAAACCATTTTACTTCAAGCAGATGAAGCCATGCGGCAAAAAAAGAGAGATTTTTATAATATGGTAGGTAATAAATGATTTATATTTGTGCTCTTTTCTTTACAGTTTACAATATTATGCTATTTTTCTATTCAAAGAGCTTGTATGGCAAAGAAATAAATATTTTACCCTATGCAATAATTCTCACACCAATTAACTTTAGTTTAGTATATGCATCAATTTATATAACAGAGTTCCACTATGACTATATTTTTATGGTGGCTTTTTTGGTGTTGTACTCACTAGAGTTTAAACTTCTTTTTAATCAATCTTATATAAAAACTCTTTTTGGAACAATTTCATACGCTCTTAATTTTTTTGCGATGAGAACAATTTTTTTGTCAATAATATCATTAGTAAAACAAGAGCCAATTTCGCTTGCTATACTTGATATAGATACGAGGTTATTAGCAACAGCAATCACCTTATTTATGCGCCCATTTACACTCAGAAAAGCAATGAAAACGGTAAGCAAAGATCAAATATTTATGATTTTTAGTAATAAAAATAATTTAACATTTTCACTAGGAATTTTAACTATTACCTATATATACCAGATTCTCACTTCAACCCTTATAGATGTTCAAACCAATTCATCAAATACAACAATATTTTTATTGGGTGTTGGTATATTTTGCTTTGGGATTTACATTGCAACAATGGCACATGCTTATGAGTTTTCAAAACTTCATTTACATCAAAAAAACTTTAACAGATTAAAGACAAAAATAAAGAAAGAAGAAATGAAGCTTGAACAATTAAAGACATCGGCATCCTTAGATTCATTTACAGAAACATATACCAGAAAAATGGGGGAAGAAAAGCTAAATGAGTATGTGCATACAAAACAAAATTTTTATGCAGTGTATGTCGATATGGATGGATTAAAAATTGCTAATGATATACATGGCCATGAAGAAGGAGACTTTTATATTAGAACGGTTGCCCATATACTTACATCTGTATTTTCAAGTGAATTTGTTGCTCGAATGGGTGGGGATGAGTTTTTAATTTTGGGAAACCTTGATGATGAATATGAGATTGCAAAAAAAGTGCTAATTAGCCACAGCGACGTAAAAAATATTTCAATTAAATATAAAAAGCCGTATGAAACCTCTATCAGCTATGGAGTAGTAGAAGTTGATAAAAAAAACAATCTCACTGCGCAGGAAATTTTACGCTTAGCAGATAAAAAAATGTATGATTTTAAACGTGAGCATAAAAAAGCTCGAGCATAAAGAATGCAACTGGTACACTATGAATAAAGATTTAGAACAAGAAAATGAAAACTTAAAACAAGAGCTTGCTCGTTACAAAGAATTATTAAAAAAAGAAGAAATTGATGAGATAACAGGGCTTTACTCAAAAAATATTTTTTTTGCAAAAGCTAAGCAAATGCTTGTAGAAAATCCTGATAAAAAATTTGTTTTTGTTAAAGCAAATATAGATAAATTTCAACTTGTAAACTCTTTTTACGGTTTTGAGGAAGGTGACAGACTATTACAATATTTTGCACATCGTCTAAAAATGCTTTCAGTTGTAATTCCAAAATCAGTTATTGGGCATTTAGGCGCAGATAGCTTTGTAATTTGTTGTAGCAATTTACCAAACAATGGCATTTTACCACTGTTACAAAAAGGTATCCATTCAATTATTGGTGGCTTCCGTGAAGATTTTAAATTAAGTGTTTCTGTCGGTATATATAATATCGAAGATAATTATATGGATTTTTCACTTATACACTCAAAGACAATTGTTGCACTTAAGAAAAGTAAGGAAGAATATGGAGAACATTATACCGTTTATGATGACAGTATGAATGAAGATTCATATCAAAAATACTTTATTATTAATGAAATACAGACTGCCTTTAACGAAAAACAATTTGACGTATACTTACAGCCAAAATGTAATTTGTCAAATGGGAAAGTAGTTGGAGCAGAAGCACTGGTAAGATGGATACACCCAGAAAAAGGAATAATTTCTCCAGATAGTTTTATACCAATACTTGAGTCTAATGGGCTAATATCAAAACTGGATGAGTATGTTTGGAGTGTTGCGTGTAAATATGTGCGTTCATGGATAGATGCGGGCTTAGAGCCTCTCCCAATTTCTGTAAATGTTTCACGCGTCGACCTCCATAACCCAGAATTAATTGATGTATTAGTTGATATGATCGAGCGTAATGGAATAGAAATTCAATATCTTAATTTAGAAATAACTGAAAGTGCTTATTCAGATAATCCATATCAGATAATTGACACAGTTAATAAACTTCATGATTTGGGCTTTGCTATTGAGCTTGATGACTTTGGGACAGGATATTCATCATTAAACGTACTTAATGCCATGAAGCTTGATACCTTAAAACTCGATATGAGCTTTATTCGGGCACAAACTGAAGATAAGAAATCTGGCGATGTTATAAACTTTATTGTGCGATTGGCAAAACAATTAAAATGTCACATAACTTAGGAATGTTTGTTGTAGCAGAAGGAATAGAAACAAGCGAACAACTATCATTTTTAAGAGGTATTGGATGCGAAATGGGTCAAGGGTTTTATTTTTCAAGAGCCCTTCCTAAAAATAAGTTTGACGAATACATGCGAAATCATATGCTTGATAAAAAAATAGTATCAGAATTAGATTTCCGCTTACTACTAGATGTTGACGATATTTGGTTTCCAAACTCAAAGTTCAACTTTATTTTTAACCACTTTGTCGGAGCTTTAGCGTTGTACGAGTTTAAAGATACAGGTGGGACACTAATTCGCACAAACGATGAATATTTTAAGGTATTAAAATATACCCCTGAAGATGTAGCACTTTTTAGAGACGACATAACAACAGCAGTACATCCTGATGACTTACCAGGTGTAACAAGGGAGATGTCAAAACTTCGTTCAATTGGAAAAACTGCAACCATTGAGTTAAGAACAGGAATACTTACCAAACGAACACGCTTTACATGGGTAAAAATGCATGCAAAGGTTGTGGCAGCTGAAAAAAATTCGTCTTTAGTACTTATTAGCATTGAAAATATAGATAAAGAGCGCAAAGCTCTTGAAAAATTACATAAGGCAGCTGAAAGGCGCAAAGAGCTTGAAAACCAGCTTTCTATTTATAAAAATGTAGGTGGGGATGGTATTTTTAGTGCAAGAATACAAGATGGCATAAAGCTAGAATATGCAAATGAACAGTTTTGTAAAATTCACGGCATTACAAAATCGTATGCAATGAAGAAGAGGAATACAATACTTGAAGAACTCATTGTACCTGAAGAAAGAGAAAGTGTTTTACAACATCTTGAAAACTGCATTGCCAATAAAGAAACAAAGCTCAAAGTAACATTAAGTACAAACACAAAGACAAATGTTGCTATTACATTATATCTCCGCGCTACTATTACATATGGCATGGAATATCCTATACTTGATGCAGTTATACAAGACATGAGTGTAAACTCATAATAGTCTATGGTACTCTGTTGCAAAAATATGTAAATTGCGCTACACTCATACACATGGAATATCGCATAGAACATGATTCAATGGGAGAAGTCTCTGTACCAAAAGATGCGTACTGGGCAGCCCAAACTGAAAGAAGTAGAACTAATTTTAAGATAGGCGTAGGCATTGAAACAATGCCTCTTGAAATAATCAAAGCATTTGCAATACTAAAAAAAGGCTGTGCCATAGCAAATAATAAGCTTTGTCCTGAAAAATTAACAGAAGAAAAGCTTTCAGTTATAACTAGTGTTTGTGATGAGATACTAACAGGAAAGCTTGATGACCACTTTCCTCTTGTCGTTTGGCAAACTGGAAGTGGCACACAATCTAATATGAATGTAAATGAAGTTATTGCTACACGAGCTAACGAAATATTGCAAAAACAAGGATCAACTTGTCGCATTCATCCAAACGACGATGTAAATATGAGCCAATCATCGAATGATACCTTTCCTAGCAGTATTCACATTAGTGCAGTTATTACTTTATTCGATAACCTTATACCAAGTGTATTACACTTAATTGAAACATTAAAAAGACTAGAAGAAGAGAATAATTCAATTGTAAAAATTGGGCGAACTCATTTACAAGATGCTGTACCCATTACTTTTGGTCAAGAAATATCAGGCTGGTCATCATCGTTAGAAAGAAGCTTAGAATTAATAACATTTTCAATTGCACCTTTATTAGAGTTATCTCTAGGAGCAACAGCTGTTGGTACAGGTATAAATGCCCCGAATGGCTTTGATACGCTTGTTGCGAGTAAAATAGCAAAAATTGCAGAACATCCATTTATTAGTGCAAAAAACAAGTATCATGCTTTAACTAGCAAAGATGAAATAGTTTTTGCACACGGTGCGGTAAAAGCCTTAGCATGTGACTTAATGAAAATTGCAAACGATGTTAGATGGCTCAGCTCTGGCCCTAGATGCGGATTAGGGGAAATTACTATTCCTGAAAATGAGCCAGGATCATCAATTATGCCAGGAAAAGTGAACCCAACACAAAGCGAAGCATTAACAATGGTCTGTGTTCAAGTTATGGGTAACGATGCTGCTATTAGTATTGGTGCAAGTCAAGGGAATTTTGAGTTAAATGTTTTTATGCCGCTCATTGCGTATAATTTTTTACAATCTGTACGTCTTTTAAGTGATGCAATAATATCATTTACTGATAATTGTGTTGTAGGAATAAAAGCTAATTCCGAAAAAATGTCTCAAAATTTACAAAATAGTCTAATGACGGTTACAGCATTAAATCCTCATATTGGTTATGAAAATGCAGCCCTAACTGCAAAAAAAGCCTTTGCAGAAAACATAAGCTTAAAAGAGGCATGTGTGAACCTAGGATTTTTAAGTGAATCACAATTTGATGAAGTATTTAAACCAGAAGAAATGGTAAACTAATTATTAATTAACAATTAATAATTAATAGTGTTTATAGAGCTCTATGGTAATTCTATGTATTACGGCAAGTAAAAGTAAAAATCATAGTAATTACCAGATGTCTAAATTATATTAATTAATAATTATTCATTATTAATTGTAAAGGAAGATTATGTTGGAAGTAATAAAATTAATTGGTATCGGAATTGTTTTAGGGGTATCAAATGTGATACCAGGAGTATCGGGTGGTACGATGGCCGTTGTGTTTGGTATATATGATAAACTAATTAGTGTAATAACTATTAACCTAAAAAAAATTTTTTCAATGTGGAAATTTTGGCTACCGTTAGCTGTTGGAGTTGGTATTGGCATACTAGGCTTTTCAACTATTCTTGTTTCTCTTTTTGAAAACTACCCTATTCCTACAAACTGGTTTTTCATTGGCCTTATCGCAGGTAGCTTACCACTCATTATAAGTAAAATAAAGTCTTCATGCGTTGATGCTCAATACCCTCCTCTATCTGTTGTAACAGCAATGCTTATAGCGCTAGCATTAATGATTGTTATGGATATCCTACAAGGTGAATCATTTTCTCAAGATATACATGTAACTCTTTCACCCACTCTGTTTGCTTTTCTTTTAGCAAGTGGTTTCCTTGCAGCGGTTGCAATGATTATTCCTGGTATTTCTGGCTCGTTTTTGCTTTTAGCAATTGGCTCTTATACTACAGTTATTACCGCAGTTTCTCAAGTCAATATACCACTATTACTCCCAGTTGCAGTTGGGGTACCTTTAGGGCTTTTAGGCGGAGCAAAACTAATTCGAATACTCTTAGAAAAAGCCCCATCACAAACGTATGGCGCGATTCTAGGACTTGTTGCGGGGTCAATTGTTGTTATTTATCCTGGTATTCAAATGAACATTGAATTAATTTTTTCTATTCTTACGCTTGGCATAGGATTTTCCCTAGCATATTTTAGCAGCAGAAAGTAATTAATAATTAATAGGTAATAATTAATACTGTCCTTCCAACGTGAAACCTATATCAGATACCACCAAAATTCTACGAATTAGCAAGTATCTTTTCTATTGTGCCAGTATGATGGCACATTAAACAGTTTTCATACATTGAACATTGGAGAATATTAATTGTTAATTATTACTTATTAATTATAAAGTGCAATTCAGTTCGCTTACTAGAATTCCAGGTAATAAGCTACTCCCTACCGCCCTTCTATCGTAAGTTGAAGTTTCTGAAAAAAGGTGTTGTTGCTTTGTAATGGCTTCTAGCTTTTCGCCTAATAAATTATACAAAGAATCATCCCAACGCATGTCTTTTATAGGGCCAACAATTTTTCCATTTTCAACCCACATACATGAAAACCGAGTCATGCCTGTAATGCGTGCACTTTGTACATCACTCCAGTTTAAATAGTGAAAATTTGATACATAGATTCCAGTACCAAGTGCGTTAAGCACATCCTTTTCATCAAGTGTTCCACCTTCCATAGCAAAAGATCTTACACCTTCATCATCCCCTGCTCCATTTGCCTGTATATTATATTCTTTTGCTGTTCTAGAACTAATAATTGTATTAATGAGTTTTCCATTTTCTATAAGTGTAATTTTTTCAGGAGAAACTTCTCCCATATCATTAAAACTAGGCTCGCCCCCAAGTGAAAAGTCTTGAAAAATTGTAACTTTTTCTGAAAAGGACTCACGCTTATCGCGAAGTGGAATAAAGGCGCTTTCACCTTGACGAATATCACGCTCTCCAAGTCCATTCCATGAGAAAAAATCTACAAATTCATGGAAAGCATCAGCCGTAATAAAAGCCCTGTATTTCCCACTTTTAAGTGTGATTTGCTCTTGCTCTAAGGCAATTAAAGACTTTCTTGCTTGTGCAATTTTTTCAGTATACGCAGAATCGTCCCAAGTTCTTCCTGAATAACAAGACTTAACTGCCCTTCCATTTTTTAGCCATACTGAAAAATCAAGCACAAAGTTCTTAGTTTCAAACCAATGGCGTGCGCCTAAAGAATTTGCACTTGCCCTAAAAATACTTCCTTGTGTAAAAAGTCCAGTAAAATCTAAGTCCTGTACTGGATTTAGTATTGTTTTAACAATGGCATCATTATCTAAAAGACTTCCATCATATATTGATTCAGATGTATCATTTGCAGTTGGAATTGCTTGATAGGGATCTTCTGGTAATAATGAGCATTGATTGCGTGCAGCAAGTACTGCATTTTGAAGCCTTATACAATCTTCATCTTTTTCAGAGCTAAGCATTAAAGAGGATGCAAAGGTTCTATTATTTTTCCACATAGTAATGGAAGCCTCCATTTGTGTCACCTCTCCTATTTGCCTCACTTTTGCATTATTAAAGCGCATAAAAGTACTTTGCTCACCTGAAAAAGTAAAAGCAAGCGCTTCATCATTTTCAAGTAAGGAAAAAACAAAGTTAGACAATGAGTTAAAGTAGTCGTTATAATCTATGTTAGCAGTATGCATCATCGTCCTCCCCCAAATATTTCTACGTTGTTAAAGGCACACACAGGGCTCGCATGTCCCACAAAAATTACTTGGTTTGGTTCACCCTTTCCACAGTTTGGAGTCCCAAATGCTTGAAAGGTTGTCCTATCTCCAACCATACTTAAATTTCTCCAGAAATTTGATGATATTCCTCTATAATTCGGATCTCTAACTGTTTTTGTTATTTTTCCGTTTTCAATTAATTGTCCATACTCGCAGCCAAACTGAAACTTATTACGGTAATCGTCAATAGACCATGATCGGTTGGTGTGCATAAGTATGCCCTTTTCAGTGTTAGATATAATATCATTAAAGCTAGACTCACCAGGTTCAATATTTAAATTGGCCATTCTATCAATGGGAGCTCTGTTCCATGAAGTTGAACGTTGACAAGCTACTCCAGCTACTCCAGATCTTTTTTCACTTTCTAAACTTCCAAGCCCTTTAATGAGTTTCCCATCTTTTATTAAGAAATCCTTTTTTGCGAGGTTACCTATTTCATCTACTCCGTAACTAGCAAGCTCGCCTTCAACAGTTGGATCAAAGGTAACATTTAGAAGCTCTGAACCATATTGAAAGGTTCCAAAATCTGAAAGCTTTATAAAACTACTTCCAGCATAATTACGCTCATCACCTAGTATTCTATCTATTTCTAAAGGATGTCCAATACTTTCATGAATTTGAAGCATAAGTTGATCTGGCATCAATACAAGTGTTCGAGTGTCATTAGGACATGATTCAGCAGTTAATAGCTCCACTGCTTGTGTCCCTACGGTGTGTGCTTCTAGTAAGAGTTCATCTGTATTTATTAATTCAAAGTTTCCTTGTCTAGTTAAACCTCTTGGACCATTTGCACTGCGTATTTGCACAATATCATCTTTTTGAGCAACAGCTTGTAAACTATGTCCTATATAATCTAGAGTTTGTTCTATTTTTGTCCCATTACTTGATACAATTTCAAAATTATATGAACCTCTTTCAATCATCGCATGTGTTTGAATTATTTCTGAGCTAACCTTTAATCGTTCACAGGAGAGTATTAATGTGCTAAAAATATCATTTGAGTTTAGTGATGTTTTTGTTTTAGTAGGTGTTTTATAATCTACTAAAACACTCGGACGAACATCTTGTGTAAAATGGTATACATTCTTTTGTAAACTTAACTTTGCTAAACTAATTGCCGCTGCGGTTGCTCGTTGTATACCACTTGTTGACATGTCACAAGTTCCAGCATAACCAAATGCGCCATTTAACAACACTTCAACCATAACACCATCATCAAAAGCTTCAAATGCTTGATCAAATTGTGCATTACGTGCTATATAATAATTACTTGTTGAAGATCTGCGTCTAAGTCCAACCCAATCAGCTTTTTCTGAAGTATCCATTGCCACTTCTAAAAGATTTTGTATCTGTATACTCATAGTGTA
>CAYJHL010000058.1:0-10035 GCA_964369585.1 uncultured Treponemataceae bacterium
TCGAGAGTAAAAAGTGGCAAGGATGCCACTTTTTACGAAGCCAACTGTGGGACTTGAACCCACTACCTGCACGTTACGAATGTGCTGCTCTGCCAGGTGAGCTAAGTTGGCGTAATAAACATCTCTCTTTTTTGACTAGGAAACTTTCTTATATGGTAACTCAATAATAAATTTTGTTCCCTGATTCGGTGCACTTTGAACTTTTATACTACCTTTATACTCTCTAATTCTTTCAGACACCAAACTAAGTCCAATTCCGCGGCCAGCATGCATAGATAAACCTTCTGCTGTTGAAAAGCCTGGTGAAAAAATTGCCTTTATTAACGTAGACTTATCATTTGCTTGTGCCTCAGTCGTAATAAGTTTTTTTTCTATAGCTTGTTTTTTTACCTTATCAAAATCAATTCCTGCACCATCATCTATGAACTCTATTAAAATTTTTGAATCATCACTAGCCTTTTCAATAGACAAGGTAATAAGACCTTCTGCCTTTTTACCTTTGCCTTCTCGTTCTAATATTGGCTCAATACCATGCACAAGAGCATTCCGCGTAAGCTGTAACAAGAGTTCTTTTATAACCCTTCGATACTCTGGATTAACTCCTTCCCAATCTAATTTTTTTACACTTACAACCGCATCTTTTTCTATATCTGCTTTGATTTTATTTACGGCATTTCTAATAGCCTGAACAACAATTTGAGATGAAGTAGAAACATTTTTACTAGATTCTGAAAATGCTTCCATTTTCTTAACTATATTTTTCAAATTGTCAGCTATTTCCATAACTCGTTCTAATTCAAAAACAATTTCCAGCAAACTTTCATATGCCATGTTATTATTACGTAACAACGCTGAAACCTTATCTTCAAATTCGTGAAACCTTTCAGCTACAGAGTCAAGCCCAATTATAAGTGCATTTGACTTCATAGCATGCATACCTTGAAATAAAATATGATACACATCTTTTTGATGCCTATTTTTATCTTTTAAAGCATCATTCATTCGTTGAAATTCAAAATCTAGTTCATCTAAAAACTCACTTAAATTGTGCGGGCTTACATGCATAACTTCAAACATAGCTTTCATTTCATTTTGTCTAAAAAGTTCTTCTTGTGCGAGTTTTTCTTCTAGATCACTTTCTCGCGTAATATCTCGTGCCACAACCAGTAACACTTTTTCGTTTTTTAGCCTCGTTATTTGTGTAAAGGTTATTGCAAGCGTTTTTTCAACTCCATCAGAAGCAGTAAATTTAAACTTCTGTAAAGGGTTTACATCTTGCAGCGTTTCAGCATCAAAGGATGATACTAATATCATTTCTAGAAAGTCTTTAAGAAGCTCTAATTCTTTTTCTTTTAAGGATGCTTTCAAAACAGAAAGAAATTCGACTTCCTCTAGATTCTCAATGTTAAAAATTTGAGGTAAGTACTTAGAATAATAAGGCTGAATGATAAAGTCAGAGTTTAAAAGGAAAATACCTACATCCAAATTATCCTTCATTGCTTCAACTTCGTTGAGTTCATCCTGTAACAGCGTTCGGCTACGCCCTAGAGCAAGGGTAAGTACTTCTGTTCGCTTATACGCCAAGGAAGCAAAAGCAAGTGTAAAAACATACATAATAGCACACCGCAGTGCAAAATCATATGTATACCAGTCAGGCTCTTTGTTAAAAGAATAGATCATAACAACAGAAACTATTGCAGACGGTATCATCCCATAATTTCCTAAAACATAATAGGCAAGAGGTGGCAAAATAATTGACCACAAAGCAGCACTTTGCCCGCCATTAGGATGATCAATAATCATGTAACAGACAAAAAATGTATAAGCAGACACAAGTAAAACAGCAGGAACGGCAAAAGGGACTTTTGTTCTCGTTAAAATAAGTAGTATTGCCATAAAAATACAAAACAAACTATCTATAACTATAATACTAACATCAGTTCCTGGCGTAAGAGCCAAACCAACTGTAAAAGGAATAAAAATTGCTAACCCAAACAAAATAAATACCGTAAGAATAACATACTTTGTGACAGCATCCATTTCTTCAGCATTTGCAATGCCAGGTCTATAGCGTCCTGCTGATAAAATTTTTATTACACTTCTCCCAAAATCACTTCTTTGGGTAATAATGGATACTTTTTTTTCTGCCATCGCATCTTCTCCTTTAATTGTTTTAGGTTTTTTAACTAGTGCGTAATGAAATAAATAAAGAGAAGGAATGTGAATCTAACACATTAAAAGGAATGCAAATTCTTCGTGCTCCTTGTGATTTTAACCATACCATATTATGATTTTGGCCTTCTATAATTGTAGGAAGCGAAATAACCAACTGAAACATTTCTTCCAAGTCTTTCTTTACATTCCCAGCAATAATGTTAATTATTTCTCCCACTGCGTCAAAGACATCCTCGTTTGTTTCAGTTTGGACTGTTCCAGTAAGGCGCTCTGTTAACTTCAAGGCTAAATCTTTTTTTAGTGATAAAACAACAGCTCCTTGAGCCTCACCAGCTAAACCTATAATTCCAGAAATATCCCATTCGTTTGCACCATTTTGCTCCACAAAATGAGGCGTACTTGCGGTTATTTCAAGTCCAATAAAATCTCGAAACACCTTCCCACAGGTATTAATAAAAGGTTGTACATACTTTTCCATCTCAAAACTCTCCTTTTTGAGTATTCCTATAAAAACAGCGAGGATATCTCCCCGCTTACCTTAGAATTCTATTGAGGTCAGTGTTTTAGTAAATTTTTCAACGCTAACTGGCTTAATTAAATAGGCAGAAACACCTGATTTCAGCGCTTCTATAACATTATACCGTGCAGCTTCACTTGTAACCATAACTACAGGTAGTTTCTCGTACTTGGGATTTGCTCTCACTTCTTTTAGAAAATCTAATCCAGATAGTTGTGGCATATTCCAATCAAGAAAAACTAAATCAATATCATTTTCGCTTAAAGCTCGTAAAGCTTCTTTCCCGTTCTCCGCTTCAATATATTCACAGGGAATATTCATTGTGGTGAAAGTATTTTTTACGATATTGCGCATTATTCTAGAATCGTCAACAACTAAGATTTTTTTCATTTTTCTTTTCCTTTTTTTTATCACATATAGATAAAATCTTAGCTATTATAACACACGCTTTCAATTCTGTCTAGAAAAATTTTTTGCGTTTCATAACTATTTTTTGCATATATAGCAAATATTTGTGCAAAAAAAACCACCTACTCATAGTAAGTGGTTTGCATATTTTTTTCTAACTTATTGTTATTTTTTCTTTAAATATTTAACACTATCCAAGGCAACAGCGGCTATAATTATTAAACCTTTAAAAACAAATTGCAAGTTTGTATCTATTCCAAGAAAGGTTAAGCAATAGGTAAGCCCTGTAAAGATGATAACACCTATAACAGCTCCTCCAATTTTACCAATACCACCACTAAAGGAAATGCCACCTACAACACAAGCTGCAATTGCATCTAGTTCATATCCCTGTCCTGTACCTGCACTAGCATTGGCTCTAAAAGCTTCAAAGAAGGCCCCAAAACCATAAAAAACACTTGCCATAATAAAAACGCCCATTGTTACTTTTGTAACACTGATACCGCTTACACTAGCGGCCTCTGCATTTCCACCTACAGCATACATGTTTTTTCCAAATATTGTTTTGTTCCAAATAAACCATGCTATAACAACAGCAACTGCAGCAGGGATAATTAGCTTAGGAAATGTAACCAATTCGCCGTTTATAACACCTAAAATCCAGCGACCACCTAGAAGATCTTTAATGCTGCCATCAATTGAACCAACAGGAGTACCACTTGTTCCAAAGAATAATAATCCATAGATTATTAGCTGTGTAGCTAATGTGGAAATAAAGGGGTGTATTTTTAATTTAGCCGAAAAAATTCCTGCAAAAGCGCTAAAAAGCACACAAAGAAAAACAGAAATACTAAGAGCCATTGCAACTCTTGCCATCATTGGAATTGCAGAAAAATCCCATGGTCCCATCCCAAACACTGTTACTATATTTACACCAGGATGAAGAATAAGTCCAGTAGTTACTGCTCCGAGTGCTACCATCCGTCCTACGCTCAAGTCTGTCCCTGCTAGCAGAATAAGACCTGCTACACCAAGAGCAAAGAACATTCGAGTAGAAGATTGTTCTAAAATTGTGAAAATATTTGGCAATGAAAGAAGGTTTCCTCTTCCAGAAACAGGTGCAACAATAATACAAACAATAAAGAAAATAAGAATCGCAAGATATAACCCATTTTCTAATAGAAACTTTGAACCAGTAAAATTATATACATAGTCTTTAACATTAAGAACAATATCTTCAGTTAAAGCTGCTTTTCCATTTCTTAAACTTCTATTTAGTTGAACATGATCTACATAAGCTTGTTTTTTTGCAGCTTTACAGTTGCCAATTTTTGTCTTAAAATGATTTTTTGCATCAAAAAGTGCTGATTGTATTTCGTATTTGTATGCAGCTATATCTTCTTTTAAAGCTGTTACATCTACCTTTGCTGGCTTGTTTACATAGTTTGATCGTATTTTTTGAATACCTTCAGCTCCAGATTTTTTTATATCCGCAACTTCTGCTTTGTACTCAGATTTAATTTTTGCTATGCTTTCATTTTGATCTGCTACAACTCTGGCATTGTAAACTTTTGAAACTTTATTTGCATATACAACAGCTTCTTTTTCAATTCTCTTTTCTTCAGCTTTATTCTTTTTTGCAACCTTTTGCGCTAAGAGAATATTATCTTTATGCTCAGATATTACTCTTTGCTTTTGGACTGCATCAAGCATTTTGTTCTTTTTGGCAATAAATAACTCTTGTTTTAGTTCAAGAACTTTGTTTACACCATCTTTTCGAAGCTCAAAAAGTTTTTGGCTATACTCTTGTATTTTTACATCATTTTCGAGCGTGTTTTCATTTAATAATTGATCTGCCATTTGCACTCATCCTTATTACAAATATTTTGCTGACAGTCTCAGCAATTCTTCTTGGTTTGTGTCTTTTGTATTGACAATACCCGCAAGTTTACGATTTGACATAACTGCAATGCGATTCGTTATACCTAAAATTTCTGGCATTTCACTTGAAACAACAATTACTGTTTTTCCTTCTTTTGCCATCTTAATTATTAATTGGTATATTTCATATTTTGCACCAACATCAATTCCTCGAGTAGGTTCGTCTAACAGAAATACTTCAGGTTGTCTCTCAAGCCATTTTCCGATTATAACCTTTTGCTGATTTCCTCCACTTAGTGATGTAATTAAATCTTCAACAGAAACACACTTTGTATGCATTACTTTCACTTCGTGGTTAGCAGCTTCCGCCATTTTCCTCTCAGAAAGCACACCTAGTGTTTTATAGCTTCCCAAATTTGTTATGGTTGTATTAAACTTAATAGAAGCCTTTCCAAACATACCGTTAAACTTTCTTTCTTCAGTTACAAGCGCAAAGTTATAATCCATAGCTTCTTGGCTGTTTTTAAAACGGAGCTTTTTGCCATCTAAAATAATTTCACCCGATGCTATTGTTCGAATACCAAACAAAGCTTCTAACAGTTCGCTACGTCCAGCTCCAACCAACCCGTATAAGCCAAATATCTCACCTTTTTTTACGCTAAAAGATATTTCATTAAGAATAGGTTCAAATTTTGTTGTAAGATTTTTTACTTCGAAATAATCTTTTCCAGGCTCGTTATCGACTTCAGGAAAACGATTGTCTAGTGAGCGTCCAACCATAGCTGAAATAAGCTCATTCATATCTGTGTCTTTTGTTGACTTTGACATTATCATTTTCCCGTCTCGTAGAACGGCTACTTCATCACAGACTTCGAAAATTTCATCCATCTTATGTGATATATATATAAAGGAAACACCTTTACTTTTTAAATCGTTAACTATTGAAAAGAGCTTTTTTATTTCTACTTCTGTTAAAGAAGAAGTAGGCTCATCTAATACTATTATTTTTGCATCATAGGAAACAGCTTTTGCAATTTCTACCATTTGTCTTTGAGAAACAGACATATTTCGCATAACTGTTTTGGGATTCACATTCATATTAAGAGAAGAAAACAGCTTTGTTGTTTCTGTAAACATTCTGTGTTCATCAATAACACCACCCTTTGTTGGATAGCGGCCTAAAAAAATATTATCGGTAACTGTTCGATCTAAACACTGATTGAGTTCTTGGTGAACCATTGCAACATGATTTTCCAATGCTTCTTTAGGGCTTTTAAAATTTATATTTTTATCAAGAAGTGTAAATTGACCTTCGTCTTTTGCATAAATACCAAACAGGCATTTCATCATTGTTGATTTACCGGCTCCATTTTCACCCATAAGGCCGATAACACTTCCCTTTTTTACGGTTAAATTGATACCGTCTAGAACTTTATTTTTTGCAAATGATTTTGAAAGATTTTTTATCTCTAATACTACATCATCCATCAACTTTCCTTTTTTACGCTAAAAACTATGACAACGTACGTTGCCATAGTTTTATGTGAAATCTTTATTCTGGATTTACAGGACTCTTAGTACTTTAATTTATCTGTGTAGTCAGCGCCAGAGTTTGTTTTAACCATATTGATAGCAAAAGCATCATAATTGTTAAGGTTGGTAAATTTATCCAAAATAAGAGCTTCGTTTTGTCCATCACCTTGAACAATTGTTAATTCAATGTTCATAAGAGGTGCGTAGTATTCCAAAGCAGGAACATAGTTAGATGAAAGGAAATTATCCCCTGCATTGTAAATAGTTAAAAGAACTTTTTTTGCAGGAGCATCAGTTTGTTTGATTCCAGAGTCTCTTGTTCCTGCTGTGTAGTTTTGCCAGTTTCCAGCATTAACACCAGCATTTTCAGCTAATACTGCTTTTGTTTCTGCAATGTATTTTACAGGTGCTGAAATTTTGTTTCCATACATATCTGCTTCTGAGATACCTTTTGTATAAACATCATCACCAGTTAAACCATCCATAAGGTTTCTTAAAACTTGAAGTGTGCCTGCAGCTTGAGCATCTACGTTTTGTGAAACAGTTCCGCTTACAATACCTGCACCAATATCTTCTGGCACACCTGGGTTTGCATCATAACCAAATACTGGAACACCAGCTGGGTAGTTAGAAGCTTGAAGGGTTCCTAATGCCATACCATCATTGTTAGAAACAACAAGGTCAATTTGTGTACCATATTGGTTTGCCCAAAGCCCCATAGCATCTGTTGCAGCATTTGCATTCCATGTTGAACCATCAGTCCCTGTCATTGCTTTACCATCAAGCTCAACTACTTTGTAAGTTTTGCCACCAACAGTTACTGAACCTTCTTTTTTAGAAGTAGGATCTGTTGAACCATCCCATGTACCTAATGCGCGACGAATACCTTCTGTACGTGCTTTTGAGTCATTGTGACCAACGTCACCAATACAAAGAACATAACCAATTGTTCCATCACCATTTCTGTCTAAGCTTGCATCTGCTGCTGCTAAGTAATCTGTGATAAGTTTACCTTGAACTGCTCCACCGCCAGCTGCATCAAAACCTACATAATAAGTTTTGTCGTTCCAATTCATTGTATCCATATCGATACCACCTGTTGTTGGATCAGATGGTTGTCTGTTAAAAAATACAACAGGTTTGTCTTTGTTAAGGACAACGTCATCGCCGTTGCCACCGCCGCAGCTAACTAAAATTGCGCCAGCTACCATAGCTAAAAATAATAAAATAGCAATACTTTTTTTCATTTTTTCCTCCTACTGAAAAAATGTACACACCGAAATGTGCATAAAGAGTTTTTTACACGTAATACATGTATCTGTATAATTATCGCATTGTTTGCAACCATATGTCAACAGAGTTTTCGCCTCTATAACCACAATATTTATTTATTTTTCCTCATTTTTTCAAAGATGCTTCATTTATTAAGTATAATTAAAAATAAACACCTGTCTGATTTACCTTACATTTCAGCAATTTTATTCAATAAAAGAGGAATATCATAGACAGATTGAATTATTGCATAAGACATTTGTTTAATAATCTCGTCGTTTTTAAAGCGCCCTGTTTGGTCAACAAGAACTCCTCGACCCCCAATATCTTTATATCCTTTAATGTATTTAGGATGGTCATCAAAAAAAAGTGTTTCTTCAACAGTGAAACCTTTTTCATGAATTGCTGTTAGATAGGCTTTTTTGTGTGGTTTACCGATAAATTGCATATCTTCTAAGTCATACACACCATCAAAAATATCATGAATTTTTAAGTGATTGAGGATACAATCTGCGTGAACTTTTGGAGCGTTTGTTAAAACTGTCATATGGTATTTTTCTTTTAAGCTTTGTAAAAAAGGTCTTAAGTTTGGATCAAATTCAACTTCATCTTTTTCACTTGCAGGATGTAAAAAAGAAAAATACTCCTTAGTATTAGTTAAATTGTGCTCCCTTAACAGCCACTCCAAAGTTGTTCCTGCTCGAGTAAGCCCATCTTTCCTTGCTTCCATAGCATCTTCAATAGATATATTTAAGAAATCTGAAACAAAACAAAGAATTCTCTTTGTCATATTTTTGTCAATTAAACTGGTTTCTGGATAGAGGGTATTATCCATATCAAATAAGAGGTTTTTTACATTCATGAATAAAAGAGTACAATAAAACTCACATTTATTCAATTCTCCTCTTTATTATACAACCTATATGTAAAAACCACGTAAAAAAGGCGTTTTTTATTGACAAATTTACCAATAATGTTATACACTTTCTATATGAAAATTTTATTAATAGGTGGAAGCGGTACAATAAGTGCTCGCATTACACAGCGGTTGTACAACACAGGGCATGATGTGTATGTCTTAAACCGCGGAAACCGTTCTGAATTTCTTGAAAGCCTTTGTAACAAAAAATCCGAACAAACAGGATCTGTAACAAGTTTAACAGGAAACTCATATAACAAAGAAGAACTTTCAAATGTTGCTTTATCGGTTTTAAAGAAGAATGAACAATTTGATGCTGTAGTAGATTTTATAGCATACCTTCCTGAACACATGGAAAAAGACTATGATGTTTTTAAGGGGAAAACAAAGCAGTTTATGTTTATAAGTTCTGCTTCTATCTATCAAACACCTCTTTCTAATTATATTATTACTGAAAGCACTCCTCTTTCGAATCCACAATGGGAATATTCACGAAACAAAATTGCTTGCGAAGAATTTCTTATGGAAAAATATAGAAGCGAAGGTTTTCCTATAACCATTGTTCGCCCAAGCCACACATACGATGACAGGTCTATTCCTCTCGGAGTTCATGGAAAAAATGGTAGCTGGCAAATTGTAAAAAGAATGCTAGAAGGAAAAGAAGTGATTATTCATGGAGATGGAACTTCCCTTTGGACAATGACACACTCAGAAGATTTTGCAAAAGCCTTTTGTGGCCTTATAGGAAACATCCATGCTATAGGAGAGGCAATTCAAATTACCGGCGACGAAACACTTTCATGGAACCAAATTTATGAATGTATTGCGCGCGCGCTTTCTATTGAATTGAAAGCCATACATGTTTCTTCCGAATTTTTAGCTAAAACCAGTGATTTAGACTTACAGGGAAGTCTCCTCGGAGATAAAGCAAACTCTGTTGTTTTTGATAATACTAAGTTAAAACGACTAGTTCCAGGCTTTCATTCAACAATTCGCTTTGATGAAGGTATTGCACGGACTATAAGCTACTTACAATCACATCCTGAACTGCAGAAAGATGATCCAGAATTTGATGCATGGTGTGACGCAATTATTAAAGCCCAAAAAGAGGCTATTGCTTTTGTAAAAGCAGAAATGGAAAAACTTTAGGGGAGTATAATGCAAACTGAACACGAAAAACTCCAAAAGTATTGGACAAGAACCTTATTTGTTATAAGACCCTTGCTAAAAGTAATTTTTGGATATACTTATAACAAAGCCCCCGAAATTGAAGGTAACTATCTTGTTTTGGCAAACCATAATAGCAACTTAGATCCGTGGCTTTGTGGGT
>CAYJHL010000059.1:0-9708 GCA_964369585.1 uncultured Treponemataceae bacterium
TCAGCCATAACTTGAACAAGTTCTGGGTTAGCTTCGTTGTATCCACCTTTTAATGTGTCTTGAACGAATAGTTCTACAGAGTCTTCAACACCTTCTTTTTCTTGGATTGAAGTTTCTGCAGCGTTCATACCACCTGTTGCTTTAACAGTGTTACCACCTGCAAATGGCATTTTTTCAATGATAATTACTTCTTTTCCAAGTTGTGTCGCTTCAATTGCTGCAACCATACCGGCACCACCAGCACCAATAATAGCGATATCAACATCAATTGTTTCAGCTTTTTTTTCTACATTCCCAGCTTGCTTAGCGTTCATGTAATCATTTACATTTAAGCCAGCCTTTTCAATTGCACTTTTTGTAGCTTCTAAAATTGCATCACTAGTTACAGTCGCTCCAGCAATAGCATCTAAATTAACGGTTTGGTTTTCTACAATAAGTGCTGGAATAGCTTCAATAGCTGCTGTTCCAATACTTGGAGTTTCTGCATGTTTTGTAATTTCTACTGATGTAATTGTTTCTCCGTTAAAGCCTACTTCTACGGTTAGGTCTCCACCAAAACCTTTGGCAACACCGGTTTCTTTAGTTCCACCGGCACAAGCAACCACAGAAAAAATGATTGCTACTGACAATAATACTGTCAAAAATTTTTTCATGTTCATTCCTTAATGAATAAAAATTTATTTATTAGTTTAACAACTAACGCCATGAATATACAGTTTTTTATAAAAAAAGTCAATATTGTATGTTTTATTTTTGTTATATTCAACTAATTTTATATTTGTGATAAAATATGTATAGGAGCAGACAATGATCTATAATAATAAAGAAATTCCGAAACTGGGTTTAGGCTTAATGCGTTTACCGATGATTAATGGTGAAGTTGATGTAGAAAAAACTACTGAGATGGTTGATATACTAATGCAAAATGGATTTACCTACTTTGATACGGCGTATGGTTATCATGAACAAAAATCAGAAGGAATTGCAAAAAAAGTACTTGTAGATCGTTACCCGAGAGAAAGTTTTCAATTAGCGACCAAGCTTCCAGCATGGGCTGGAGCAAAAAATGAAGAAGAAGCAAAGAGTATGTTTTATACTTCTATGGAAAGAGCAGGAGTAGATTATTTTGATTTTTTCTTGCTCCATAACCTGGGAGGAAAAAGAACACGTTTGTTTGATGATTTTCATATTTGGGATTTTTTAGCTGAGCAAAAAGCTTTGGGAAAAATTAAAAAACTTGGTTTTTCTATGCATGACACAGCAGATGCTTTAGAGAAAGTTTTATCAAAACATAGTGATGTTGACTTTGTTCAATTACAAATAAATTATGCAGACTGGGAGAATTCCACTATACAGTCAAAAAAATGTTATGAAGTTGCACGAAAGTATGAAAAAGAAATAATTATCATGGAACCAATCAGAGGCGGTTTGCTTGCAAATCCACCAAAACAAGTTTTCGATATATTGAATGAAGGAAATGTTTCGCAATCATGTGCTTCATGGGCACTACGTTATGCAGCTTCTCTGGATGGTGTTATTACAGTTTTAAGTGGCATGTCAGATATTGAACAAGTTAAAGAAAATATTTCTTTTATGAAAGATTTTAAGCCCTTATCTGATGATGAGCAAAAAATTATTGCAAAAGCTCAAGAAGCCATGGCTCAAATTCCTTCAATTCCTTGTACAAATTGTCAGTACTGTGTTAAAGATTGTCCTTGTGCTATTCCTATTCCAGATATGCTAGGAGCAATGAATAAAAAACTTATTTATAATGACCTTACTGCAGCAAGAGGCTCATATGCTTTTTTTAGTAAGCTTTCAAATGTAAAAGCTAGTGCTTGTGTTAAGTGTGGTTTGTGTGAAAGTGTTTGTCCTCAGAAAATTTTGATTATTTCTGAACTTGAAAAGATTGTAGAAGATTTAGAAAATTAAAGAATTAGTATATACTATTTCTCAGCTTCAAACACATATGTATGTGTTTGATTTAGGATAGGTATTTCTTTACACAGTTATATTAGCTTTTGAATAGTAGTGGCCTGTTTTAAGTAGTACGTCCCAATTGTCCACATGCTCCGCCTATAGTTCTACCGCGCTTCATGCGTACCGTTACGTTTAAACCAGATTTTTCAACAGCGTATTGAAAGGATTTTACCTCATTTCGTGTAGGCTCAACATAGTTTATGCCATCTACAGGGTTCCATGGGATGAGGTTAATATGTACAGGCAAATTTTTTGAAAAATCAATTAGTTTTTTTGCATGATCTTTACTTGTATTTATTCCACCCAAAAGAGGAATCTCTAGGGTAGTGCGCTTTCCTGTTTTGTCACTATAATAACTAATTGCTTTTGCTAAATCTTTCAGACTATTGCTCTTTGCAACAGGCATAATTTCTTTTCGTTGCTCTTCATCGGCCGTCGTAAGTGAAATTGCAAGCTTTATGGCCGGTCCGTTGTCAGCTAGATTGTAAATACCATCAATTAAACCGCAGGTCGAAAGAGTAACTCTTCTTAAAGAAAGATTTCTGCCATCTTTATGAGATAGAATACTCAAAGATTGTCTAATAGCATCTAGGTTCATCATTGGTTCTCCCATACCCATAAAGACAATATTTTGTAATGTTCCTGTATGATGCTCAAGAAATAAAAATTGCTCCACAATTTCATCTACTGATAAATTTCTTGCTAAACCAAGAGTACCTGTTTTGCAAAAAGCACAACCCATTGCACAACCAGCTTGACAAGAAACACAAGCTGTTTTTCTTCCTTCTGAATCTATGAGTAATACAGTTTCTATCATATATTTATCAAAAAGTTCAATTTGTAATTTTACTGTCCCATCAGGGTCTTCAAGTACAGCGTTAACTTTTGATGAATATAAAGGAATAGACTCTGATAAGGTTTTCCTAAGTTCTAATGAAATGTTAGTCATTTCATCATAGTTTTTAACACCTTTTGCTATCCATTTAAAAATCTGCTTTGCTGTAAAAGAGGGGGCCTTTGGTATAACTGAAAGAATATTTTCTGGAAGTTTTCCTGAAAGAGCCATTGATTCTATATGTTTAGTTGTGCACACTATTGTTGAATCCTTCTAAGCATATCGCTTATCTCAGAGTTGCGGGCGCCAGAATCAATGGCAGCTTTAAGAATATCAATTGCCTGTGCTTTTTGATTAATAGATATGTAGCAATCAGCTAACTCAATAAATAGCCGATAGTTATTAAAGTTTGATTGCATAAGTCTGTTAAAACTAAGTATTGCATCCTCATACTTACCTTGCACTTTTCCAATAAGTGCAAGTCCATATACTGCATACACATCATATTCAATATCAATTGCTTGATTATAGCAGATAAGAGCATTTTCAATATCACCTATGTTACGGTACGAATCTCCAGCCCTTGTTAATATTACTTTGTTTTTAGGATCAAATTCTAAAATTTTGTTCCAGCAGTCAATTGATTTTTCATGTTCATTTTTTCCACGATAACAATCAGCAAGGCCAAATAATGCGTAAAAATTATTTTTTTCAATTGCTAAAGCTTCTGTAAAGTAATGTATACTTTGATCATAGGCTTTTAGCTTTTTATGACAATTTCCTATTGAAGTTAATACACGTATATCACTGGTACCTTCCGTTATATCGAGCATTCTTGACCAATAGTATAGTGCTGTTTTGTAGTCCTTAAAATCATAAAAAAGATTTCCAAGTCCAATTAACGCGTATGCATTTTCTTTTTGTATATCTAAAACTTTTAAGTACAAATCTTTTGATTTATCAAGGTTATGGATTTTACGATAAGCATCAGCAACACGGGTTAGTACCGAAACATTTTTTTCATCCATTGTGAGATATTTTTCCCAAAAATCGATTGCAAGCTGAAGTTTGTTTATTGCTCTGTATGAATCAGCTAAACCAAAAAGTGCATAATTATTTTCAGGATGATGCTCTAGGCATGCTTTATAATATTCTATTGCTTTATTAAAATTTCGCCTTTTTCGTTCTAAATCTCCTAGCCCAACTAAAGCATAATTATTATTTTCAGACGTATGCAATATTTCAAAAAACACACTTTCTGCTTCTTTAATCTTTTGCTCTTTTAAAAATGCATAGCCTTTTTTTGATAATTCTGAAATAAAATCGTCATTTTGCTTGTCATTGAGAATAGTTGCTTCTAAATTGCTTTTGTTTTCATGATTTTCCATATTACCCTTCATCTTCGTTTAAAAAATCTGAAACAACACTTGCAATTTTTTCAAGTATAGGCTCTGACTTAGATTTATTGTGTGCTAGGAGGTAGAACTTCAATGCGGTTAATTCATCTCCATTTTTTTTGTAATTGTCGCCAATCCTATTTAATCCGTCCGTATAGCCTGTGGTTATAAATAGACGTTGAGCTCCAAAAAAGTCACCCTCATTAAAAAGGGCATTTCCTTTTCTATTTAGCTGAACTTTTTGTTCAGAAGATAATGCGCTTAATGGTGCATCAGATGTTTTGATAAAACCACCTGAAGATTTGTGAGATCTTAGTATTTCTGTTGCACGCGTATTCATTTTATCTCTTTCCTCAAATTATATCAATATGAATAAAACTCTAAAATAGAGTGTCCATATGACCTTGTATCTTTTTTATGCAAGTCACCAATTTTTTCTGCCATCTTGCGCTCTTGTGGGCGGTGAATAAGTAACAGCCCCCCCTTATTCAGCAACTTTCGCTGATCAACTATTCTTACTAAATCTTGGTGATGCTTATAGGGAAAAGGAGGATCAAAAAAAATTATATCAAAGGTTTCTTTATACCTTTTTAAAAGTAACTCCACGGCCATAAATTTACATTCAATTTTCTTCCCAATCTCTTCCGTTATGCTTACATTATTTAAAAGCGTATCAACTTTTATTTTATCTTTTTCGCAAAGTACAATTCGCTCTGCGCCTCTCGAAGCTGCTTCAATTGCAATAATCCCACTTCCAGAAAATAAGTCTAAAAATGACTTTCCTTCGAGTGGTCCAAGTATAGAGAAAAATGATTCTCTCATTTTATCCATTGCTGGTCGGATTACTCCGTCGGGGCATTGTATATGTCTTCCTTGTAGGCTTCCACCTGTTATTCTCATATATTTCTCAATTATCCTTGTTTTTGTTGTATTCCTTCAGCAGCTCGCATGCCTGAAGCCCATGCTGCCGTAATTCCTCGTGAAGTACCTGCTCCATCACCGATAAGATAAATGTCTTCTTCAGCCATGAAATAGTCATTTTTAAAAATTGGTTTGTTAGCATATAGCTTTATTTCAGGATAATACAGTATAGTACTTGGGTGTAAAATACCTGGAATAATGGTGTCCAATTTTTTTAAAGCTTTCCATATTGATTGCAAAAATTTTGCAGGCATAGCAAGCGATATATCACCTGGAGTTGCACTTTTCAATGTTGGTTCAAAATCATATAGGTCAGTGTTCAATCCTTTTGCAGTTGTTCTTTTTCCTAATCTAAAATCTCCAACTCGTTGCATTATTGGGTGCCCACCACCTGTTAGCATAGCTAAAGAACCTAAGTATTCAGCATAATCTTGACCTGAAGCTAAAGGTTCAGTGAAAGAAACAGATCGTAACATTGCAAAATTAACTAAACCTGTCGAAGGCTTATCTTCTGAATACGCATGTCCATTAACACTATAATAAGTTCCATGCTTGCCTTCATAACGCTCTTGAACAACATGTGCTGCTCGAGAGTTTGTACAAAAGGTACGTGTGTTTTCTGGAAACATAAACTTAGGGTCGTAATAATCTCTAACAATAGGGTAGTGTTCTTCTTTTGTTTCTACACGAACACCGACATCAATGCTATTATCACTATACTGTATATCTAAATCATGCATGATATTACGTAAAAAATCGAATCCATGACGACCTGGTGCTAATAGTAAGTTTTTATAACGTAATTCTCTTTTATCTGTTGTAATTGTTTTCTTAGCCTTATCACATGAAAGCATAGCTTCACCAAAACTAAACTCAACACCTTCGCTTTCGAGCCTTGCAGTTAAATCCTTTATAAGTTTAACTCCACCATCAGTACCTAAATGTGATTGCCGTATTTGTAAGAGCTGTACCCCAATTCTTTCCGCTCTTTTCTTGTAAATGTCAACATTTACCTTATCCATAATATTTGGCTTTAAGAATGATTCAACCTTATCTAGGTAGGTATGAGCAGATTCATTTGTCCAATATTCATAGGGAAATCCAACAGGAAAAGTAAAGTTCATTTTACAATCATTGCGTAACCCCCCTGAAGAAATTTTTGCCCTTTCTAAAATGAGTATGCTATACTTTTTATTGTTCTCTAATAAAGTAAATGCAGCTCCTAATCCTGCTGGACCAGAACCAACAATTATGCAATCAAACTCATTCATAAATACTTCCCCTTCTAAAGATATAGTATAACACAGTCTACATAATTTTTCAAGTTTAATTTTGAACACCTGTAATTATTATTTAACAAGAACGTATCGCAACTACTTGAACTTAATTTCTCTTTTTGATATACTGTTTACCAAACCTTGGAGAGTATAGTGCTGAATATCTATATTACTCTTCCAAAAGACCATAAGGAGTATACATTGAGAAAGTATGAACTTATGACAATTTTTCCTTTAGAGGAAGATTTGTCAAAAAACGGCATGGAAGGCGTGCGAAAAGTCTTAGGTGACTTCGGAGCTCAAATTGAAAGCGAAAATGCCTTTGGAGAACGGGACCTTTGTTACGAAGTAAAGAAAAGAAACAGAGGAAAATTCATTTTGTTTAACATTAACGTGAACCCGGCAAAAGTTGTTGACATTGACAGACAATTCAAGTTAAACGACAATCTTTTAAAGTTTATGTTCGTTCGCGTTGACGAATAGAGGTAAACAATGACCGATTTAAATCATGTGATGTTGATAGGACGTCTGACCCGAGACGCAGAGTTAAAATATACACAAAATGGATTTGCTATTTCAAATTTTTCTATTGCGGTAAATCGCCGTCGCAAAAGCGGAGAGCAATGGATTGATGAAGTTAGTTACTTTGAAATTAATTTATTTGGAAAAGTTGCTGAAAGTTTAAAACAGTATCTTCTAAAAGGAAAGCAAATTGCTGTAGATGGAGAGCTGCGACAAGATCGTTGGGAACAAGACGGACAATCAAGAAGCAAGGTTATAATTGTTGCGAGCAATGTTCAGTTACTAGGAGGAAACTCAGGTTTACCTCAAGGAACTCAATCATATTCTAATCAGAGACAAGAGCAATCTAACTTTGGTGGTGGATACCAACAACAATCAAATAACTTTCAGAATTCATATGATCCTGGTCCGGCATATAGTGCCAATGATTCCGATTTTCCGGAAGACATTCCATTTTAATTTACGAGGAGACAACCATGTCAGATGAAATAATGAATGAAGAAAAAACTTCAATGCAATCAGCAATGGATAAAAACATTAAGATGAGTGACATCATGAGAGATAGTGATGCACGTGACGGTGATGACCGTGGTGGACGCGGAAAGCCTAAACAATTTTTTAGAAAAAAAGTTTGTCGATTCTGTGCAAACAAAGTAAAAATTGATTATAAAGATCCAGATGCTTTAAGAAGATTCACTACTGAAAGAGGAAAGATTCTTCCTAGACGCATTACTGGTACATGTGCAAAACACCAAAGAGCACTTGCTTTAGAAATTAAACGAGCAAGAGCAATTTGTCTTTTACCGTTTGTAGCTGACTAGTTTATGGGGGATACTAATCCCCTTACATTTTAAATCCATGCAACGATCCAACTCCTGGTAACGTTGCATATATTTTTTATAGAGGATTGAATATATTAGAACTAAATAATGTATTCATTTGTAATGAGTAAAGCGTTGCTAGAGCTTGTTACAAACTATGTCCTCCACAAAAACTTCGCAAATGCGGAGTATTTATAGGAGCTTGAAAAAATGAAAGTATTTTTGAACGCAGATGTAAAACACCTTGGAGAAGAAGGCGATGTAAAAATGGTAGCAAATGGCTATGCTAGAAACTACTTATTTCCAAGAAATTTAGCACTCCCTTACAATGAAGTAACTATTGCTCATTTTGAAGGAAGAAAAGAAGAAATTGAGGCTAAAAAAGTAGCAAAACGTGCAGAATCTGCAAGCTTAGCTGAAAAAATTAGCGCACATACAATTACTATCGTTATGCCAGCTGGTCCTAACGGGAAATTATATGGAGCAGTAACATCACAAACTGTTGCTGAATACTTAAATAAAGATGGTTATGAAATTGAAAGAAAGAGAATTGAAGTACCAGGATTAACAATTAAATCTGTTGGTAAATATTCAGTTCGTATTCGTCTTTATGAATCAACATCAGCTGAGCTTTCAGTTGTTATTGAACCACAAGAAGATGTAAAAGCTTCTAAAGCTGCACCTGCAAAAGGTAAAGATAGAAAGGCTTCTGAAGAAGTACCTGCTACACCTGAAGTTTCTGAAGAAACAGCAGAGGCAACAGATAACGAATAATAAGGACAGAAAATGGCTCAACTCAAGGACAAGGTACCACCTCATAATTTAGATGCTGAACAAGCAGCTTTAGGTGCATTGCTCCTTGATTGGGATGCCCTTGGAGATGTGCTCAGGTACTTGCGACCTGAGCGTTTTTATTCATTACAAAACCAAAAAATTTTTTCAGCCATGCTTGCACTTTATAATGAAGGCACCCGTGGCGACTTAATAACTTTAATTGAAAAATTACGATCTCTCGGCGATTTAGATGCAGCTGGAGGTCTTGCATATGTAAGTTCTCTAACAAATACGGTTGGAACAAGTGCAAATATTGAATATTATGCAAAACTTGTCTTAGACCTATCGGTAAGAAGAGAATTAATAAAAACTTCCGCAAAAATAGTTTTAAATTCACATGATGATACATTAGATAGTCGTGCAGTTTTAGAAGAAGCACAACGAGAAATTTTTGATTTAACAGATGTAAATGCAACACATTCAGTTTTTTCAACAAAAGACTTAGTTGGTCCAGCAATAGAGCGCATAGAAAAGTTATATTCTAATAAACATGCTTTTACAGGCGTTCCTTCAGGATTTCAACGCTTAGATGAAATGACAAATGGTTTTCAGCCATCTGAGTTTATTATTATTGGAGCACGCCCATCAATGGGTAAAACAGCTCTTGCACTTTCAATGCTACATCATGTGTCAGTCGAAAACAATATTCCATCTGCATTTTTTTCTTTAGAAATGGCAAATTCAACACTTGTTCAGCGCTTATTGTCACAAGATGCTAGAATTAGAGCAGATTTATTGAGAAGTGGATTTTTGAAAAAAGACCACTTTACACACCTTATGCATGCAGCAGGGCGCTTGCATCAAGCCCCTATATATATAGTTGATTCACCTAACATGAAACTTTTGGACTTACGTGCAATGGCGCGCCGGTTAAGATTACAAGAAAAAGTAGAAGTAATTTTTATTGATTACATAGGGTTAATTCAAAGCGAAAACACTACAATTCCACGACATGAACAAATTGCAGAGATTTCACGTTCTCTTAAGAGTTTAGCGCGTGAATTAAATGTTCCTGTTGTTGTATTATCACAGGTTGGACGTGTAGCTGAGCAGAAAGAACCCAATCTTGCTGATTTGAGAGAATCTGGCTCAATTGAGCAAGATGCTGATGTTGTAATGTT